>RPOO01000066.1 GCA_003857025.1 Methanothrix sp. | reverse complement strand
GGAGGCGATGCATTGGCCTTTGCCAAAGCGCTCTCCAATTTGGGTAGCATCTACCACATGAAAGGAGATTTGGACGAGGCCAAGGGCATCTACGACCGCGCTCTGGAAATTCAGGATACGGGCGGCGACACGCAGGGCGCAGCCATGACGCTGGCGAACCTCGGACTGATTCATCAGGCGCGAGGCGATCTTGAATTGGCCCAGGATTGCCTGCAGCGGAGCCTTGAGTCCAGGGACGATCTGGGCGACGTTCAGGGCGCGGCCGGCACCCGCCTGAACCTGGGACTATGCTGTCAGCTCAAAGGAGATTATGATGATGCGGAGGAGCACTTCAAAGAAGCCATGCAATCCTTTGAGGACCAGGGAGATCTGCAGGGAATCGCCACGGCCCAGAATAACCTGGGAAACATTTGCGCAGACAGAGGCGACGGCCTCGGAGCCATAAAATATTACAGCTCATGCCTTGCTGCCAGAAAAACACTTGGGGACAAGAGCGGCATGGCAGCCGTGACCGGGAATCTGGCAGCCGTCTACTGCCAGATGGGCCAGCGAGAGAAGGCTTTGTCGCACTATCAGCAAAGCCTGGAAACCTTCCGGGAGCTGGGAGACCGGAAGGGAGAAGGCAATTCGCTCCTGGGCCTGGCAGGCCTGAACGTGGGAGCCAGCCGGATAGATGAAGCTATGCAGCTTTACCAATCATGCCTGGCCATCCAAAAGGAGCGAGAAGATTCTCAAGCGGCGATCAGCGTTCTCACCAGGATGCTGGATGTCTGCGGACAGCGCGGCATGTGGCAAGAGGCACAAGCCCAGTGCACCGATGTTTTGAGCTTTGTGCGCTCGCTTGGCGATTCCGGAGCAGCGGCGACGGTGTTATGCAGCCTCGGCAATATTCGATCGGAGCTGGGAGACTGGGACGAGGCGCTGCATTGCTACCAGGAGAGCCTGGAGATCCTGGGGCGGCTGGGAGACCACTGGAGCCAGGCTGTAGCTCTGAACAATCTTGGAAACATCTGCTACCAGCGAGGCAAATGGTCGGCAGCCTTAGATTACTACGACGGCAGCCTGAAGGGCTTTGAGCGCTCAGGCGATGTCGGGAGTGAAGCATCAGTCTTGAGCAACGTAGCCAGCATCTGCTTCAAGACGGGCGACTGGAACAGGGCATTGGAGGCTTACCAGAGGAGCTTGGACCTCTTTGAAAAGCTTGATGATCCCGCCGGTGAGTCTCGCGTCCTTGGCAATCTGGGAACCTTCTACTTGCGCCGGGGCGAACGCTCTCTTGCCGTAGAGCACTTCATGCGCAGCCGGGATATTTTAAAGCGGCTGGGAGACCGCGAGGGCGCAGCTGAGATGCAGTCCAACATCGATATGGTCAAAGCCAGCCAGGGAGAGATCCTCGGTTCCTTTGATGATTATCATAAGCAGCTCTCGGAGCTGAAAGCCATCGGTGACCTCTCCGGCCAGGCCGAGGTGCTCTCCGTCATCGCCGGAAGCCATTCCGACAGATTCCAGTGGGATGAGGCTCTCTCCAGCTACAAAGAGAGCCTGGCGCTCTTCGAGGAGACCGGTGAAGTCTTCAATCAGGCCCAAATCATGTTCAACACTGGCTTAGTCTTGAAGGACAAGGGCGACCTCGCCTCGTCTGCAAGAGTTCTGGAAAAAGCCTTGAAGATCTTCCAGGATCTTGAAGCCGCACCTTGCATTGCACTATCTAAGATGAACCTCGGCACCATCATGGGACTATGCGGAAATGAAGAAAAAGCGAACTCTCATTTGAGTGAAGCCCTCAAGCTACTGGAGAACCTTGGAGCCATGCCGGACCTGTGCGAGGGTTATCTCGCTTTGGGAACCTTCAAGCTGGGCGCGAATCAACTTTTGGAGGCCAAATTCTATCTATCCCAAGCGGAGACGCTCATCTTCCGTACTGATTATCAGCCCCTCAAGATTCAGCTCTATAGCGCCCAGGCGGACCTTTGCCTGGCAGAGAGACGCTATCATGATGCGGAAAGCTGCTTTGAGAAAGCACTGACGCTGGCCAGGAGGCTCTCCAACACGCTGGAGGAGGCTCGGGCTCTGGGGAGACTGGGACGGCTGGCGCTGGAAAAGAAGGATTACAAAGATGCCATGACAAAGCTGCAGCAGGCTTTGGCCTCCTTCCAACGTCTGGGAGCAGTTTACGACACCATGACAATTTATCATGATCTAGTTGCCCTCTTCATGGGAGAGAAGGACTTCGAAAAAGCCAAAGAGATGGCCCTCCTTCTGGAGAGGCAATCCAGGCTTCTCGGATATTTGGACCTGGCAGAGAAGGCTTCAATTGCTCTGGAAAATTGCATATCCGAGGCATTGCCGGTTGAGATGACGGCAGCCTGCTCAGCCGATCTCGGTGCCGCTTCGGAGCAGGGAGCCGCATTTCATCCTTCCGATTATTGCAAATCCGGCATAGGCAACGAAGCGCAGGAATTTCGGCTGCAAACTGATGGCATCGACGGCATCAATATCAAAGAAAACGCCAAGGAAAACCTGCAAAAGAAGGCCCAAAACTCAGACTATGAAATCCTCTTGGAGAGACTTCCCGCATCATACGAGAGCGGCAAGCATAATTGATAAGGATGAGGATCGGGCCAATTGCGCTCTCCGGCGTGGGGCCTTCCGAAGCTATGGCGGGCCCTCGCCTCCGGCCCGGTGGCTGCGGCATTGGCGGCAGGCGGGCATGCATTGCAGGCCGTTCGCTTGCGGGCGCGGGGGCACGCAGGCGGGGCGCGGAAGGGCAATGGGAACAGGTAGGCCTTGGTGCCAGGATTAACATTAAAAGGTTTGGCATCATAAGGCATCAGTAGATTATGACAACCCTCGTTGAGTTCGTCAAGCAATTGCCTCCCGATCTCAAAAAGGAAGTCCGGGATTTTGATGGTCTCATCGCACTTGCCCTGGCGGCTTCTCCCGTAGTTCTTCTTATCAATTTAGCTTCCTCACAGCTTTCAGATCCAGTTTGGTGGTCTGGTTTCGATATACCGTGACCGTAGATGGTATAACGCCATAACCTGATGACTGCGCTCCGATGCGGTGTTGTGCGGGCAGGACTTTTAACTGGTAATTGCCAATGGCATCAGTCATTATTCCCGTAGGGTTATAGTCTAACGTCATCTCAGCCGAGGCCACTCCTTCACCGTTCTTCTCATTATATACTCTGCCCTCAACAAAGCCGAGTGCCTCCTGTGGAACATTGTTTGAAGATGGCATTATCGGCATATCTTTGGCGAACACATCCACAATGACCAAGTTGCTGGGCTGGCTGTTCACCACAAAGTAGAGCATATGTCTTCCCACCTGGTCGGCATTGAAGTTCATGGTGTTATAACCCTGGCTGAACTGATATGTCTTGTACTTCGAACTGGTTGTATTGGTCTGTATCATCTCATAGAAGCCTGCGGGTCCTTCGACGGGTGCGTAGGCGACCAGTTGCAGCCAGGTTCCAACCGGGCTTACCACATACTGAGTCCAGTTTGTTGCTCCCTGGATCCAGAGGTCGTTGGTCTTGGATGGCACAGTGGATGCATACTGGGTGTATGGCAATCCTACACCAGCACCGTAGTACACACTGGTAGGTGTTTTCTGCGTTATATTGAATTTGGTAGGATTGCTTATTAATCCGCCTACTACAGGCGTACCAGAGGGTACGTAATACTCTGTGTAGGGCGAGAACGTGGTGTAGCTATATGGTTGGGTGTAGAAGGCATCACTGGCAGTGTACCAGGGGAAGCTAGAGACTGGTTGATCGAGCCACTGCAACATACCACTTAGCCCTGGATCAGAGTTTGCCCGGCTGGAACTGACATATCCACCATTAAGATAGTCTTGTCCAAAAGCGATACCAATTAGCAAGCACGTTGCGAGCGTCGCTATATACAGCAAAATTTTGCTATATTTCATTTTAACACCTACTATTGCTTAAACCGGCTTATTAGATTTCTAATGAACTCAGAGTTTTTAGAAGAAGGGTAGGCAGATAGCGACAGAATGTTAATGTCTTTTGAGTCCCATCGTGGATCTGCCTAATTTATATACATTTTATTTATTTAGTGCCTCAGCCATTCTATTTCTTATGTGAAGCTTTTGCCGTTTCTGCATGTACCGTCTTTTTCCCAACATCAGCCTTCGCCTTCTTGGCATCAGGCATCTTCTCCATATTATCATCTATCATTTTTGAATCCTCCTTTTGTGATTCTAAGCTTAATAGGATGTTATGGCATAAAAAGATTCTGGTACCTAAACTTTTAGGTAGCAGGATACATTAACTCGAAGACTTCGTTAATGAAGAGCGATGCAGAAAACTACATTGATTCTGTCAAAACCTGTTGCCAAAATACGGAACGGTTAAACCGCGCAAACCAATAGCAGTCTGCATGCCCAAAGCCAGGTGGTCAAAAAGGCATGAAAAGAGTTTTTCGAGAAGCATGATGTTTGAATTGAAGAATATAGTATTTTGAAAGAGTCAACCATTGAAAAATCAATATTTATAAAATCTCCTTGTTGTCAGCCTTAAAATTTTTAGCCGCTACCGATTGAGTGGTAGCACCAGCATTCATATTATCCTTAGTAGAACGATGACCAAGATGATCAGAACCACTAGACCAATTAGTCCGCCGCCATAAATGGTTTCCATAATATCACTCCAATTTAATAGGGTATATAACTACTTTTTCTCAGGCACATCTACAGATACTGTTTTGATGTTATCCTTGATTTTCTTTTCCGTATTCGATGAAATTTCTTTCAAGCTGTGGGCTTCTGTAGCATGAGTTTTTGCATGTTTCATAACCTCATCCGAGGTCTTTGCCCGTACCTGGAATCCACATGCCATACCTATATCGCTACAGGACAGTTGCTTATACTCTTCTTTTGCCATAGACATACATTACTATGTTTTTAAATAAAAAGCTTTTGGTACCTTAAATTCAAGGTAGCATAATGTATATAAACCTAAAGGTCAATGCATCAAGATTATGTCCAAAACTACATTGACCCTATCTGACAAAATGGCAAAAACCTTGAAGATTTACACTGTACAAACCAAAAGCAGCCTACATGCACAAAGCAAGGTAGTCGAAGAGGCATTGAGAGAGTTCTTCGAGAAGCGTGATATAAAAATCGAAGGATAGCTTCACTCTCCGATCCAACATACTTATCCTGCCTTCCTTGGTCCGCTCAGCACATATCAGTTCTATCCGGGTTATAACACCATGAACTTCAATGCCGATCAGGTGGGAAGACACATGCTCTGCTTTGTGGTGAACAGCCAGCCCAGCAACTTGGTCATCGTGGATGTGTTTGACCAGGCCCATCGACTCAGCACCTGACCTAGTATAATGGTCCCAAATAATGTAGTAATAAAGTCTGTTCAACGCACCTTATTTTATTGCATGATTATTACGGAACGTGCAGGTCGCCTCCTGCGCCGTCCAAGTGTTCCACTTTCAATGCCGCAATTTCCCACCTATTCATTATGCAGATTTTTAAAAAATCTTAAATACGTTCCGTTCCCAATATTATTGTCGTCACCGGGGCGACAACCCCTTTCCATAGTGAGACCTGATTCCTACTTCCGAACATGGCTCTCCAGGGTTACGCTTCAATGGGCCGAATGAACGCCAATTTAAAAGAGGGATATGAATATGAAAAGCACAGATTTTGTAGTCATCATGGCTGCAGTTATAGCGGTACTGTTGATAGCAGGCTGCGTGAGTGGGCCACAAAAAGAGACATCCACATCCACATCTTCATCCTCGTCCGCAACGCCACAACCACAAACCACATCGACGCAAACCACATACACATCACCACAACCACAAACTACCACATCAACTCAAACCACATATGCATCACCACAGCCACAAACTACCACATCAACTCAAACCACCAGGATGAAGACACCGAACAGTTCATAGGAAACAAATCACCGAGATACTGAATCAATCTCGCCTTAACCTCTTTTTTGAAACCGACTGATGCTCTCGCACTGTCCTGGAAATATAATATCGTCTGATGCTTTTCATGCACATCAGTTTTTTCAGGGCTTCTCTCACTCAAGGAAGCCCTGACAAACCTGACAGCATATGCGCCTGAAATCATCGTAATCTTGAAAGATAGCGATCTTGTATTGTTTTCGCCGACTCGATTTTGACCCCCTATTTAAGGAAACGCCGATTCGTTTTTGACCCACCTAAGAAGGAAAGCCTTCCCACTCCAAGTATTCAGGGCAACGAAGACTTGATGATTTCTGAATTCCGATTAGCCTGGCGCGCTGCCAGAAGCATACCCCGTCCTTTCCCATGAAAAACAATACTTATGATGTCGATAGATCTTGTTTTTCATTTGCCTCGTATGTGCCATTGTCCTGAGGTACATGGGCGTTTAGGGCGGGATGGCCGCGCGCAGTTTGATTTTAGACGATACCATTATTGAAGAGATCCGAACCTTGGCAAAGAGCGGCGCAAGTATAGATGACATAGCCAGGCAGATAAAAGTGAAGATCATGATCAGTTCGGACCGTATTAAATATATCGTATCTGTTTAGCCCCAGGAATCGTTCGCTTGATGCAGTTTATGGTCGATAAAAGCATGATGGAAAAGAGCTTGCGCTGGATTGAAAATAGATATCAATAGCGGAAGTAGCTCGGATTTGGCTCGCAGATCAAGCTGCGCGAGAATATCTTAAAATGGATTTATGGATGCTGATTGGAGTGAGCTAAACACATTACAAATTTGTAATCAGCTTGGTAGCTCTTCCATGATCTGCGAAAAAGGGGGTACTCTCATCACAACGACAATGGAAAGCAAATGAAACCACTAACCGCTAAATTCCAACGCCAATGGATCATATAAGACGAGACAAAAAGAACAATGAAAAAACGCAAATCGATTCAATTTGCACAAATATTTTTGCCAGTACAACGCAACGGCAATTCAAGTACCTGCAATATTTTTCGGTAATGTATTTAACCTTTAAGTGAAGAATTATACATATGACCGAGGAAAGTTATAGGGAATTTATGTGCAAGCTTGTAAATCCTGGGTGCGATTTTGTGGTACGTGCGAAGACTGATGATGAGGTTATCGAGCATGCACGTATGCATCAGGAAATTGCTCATGGCGTGAAGGAGACATCGCATGATGTGGAAAAGAAAATTAAGGAACATATCAAGGTAGTGCCAATCAAACCTGGCGATTCAAGGGTAGCAAAGAAAAAATCTCTCCTAGATACCTGCTTCTAGGCCCGAATTATATTTTTTCAAATTCGAACGACCGTGAGATTCCTGTCTGCTTGCCATTGCTCTCCAACTTGGACCAACTCTAATCCTACTTTGAAAAATCACTATGCTCTACACTTATCTAGCCAAAACTGCTTACTTTTTGAACTGTAAATTAGATAGGCACCTAGCCAAAGAACCACGTATATCGCAAAGAACATCAAGAAGTAGTTGTTTTTGGTTGTACAACGCTTCTGCATGCCTGTTTTTTCAAGTTGCATAAAAGCTGAAAGAGACTTTTCGGCATGCGAACCTTCTATTAATAGCGATTTAATGGAAGTTGGACATGGGCTAAATGGGAGCAATGGTCCAGGCAGGAAGGGATATTTGAGGGGATAAAGCCCAGAGTCGCCATCGTAAAGGTGATGAGTCAATTCAGGATGAAGTTCAAAAATCTTCAAATCCTCTGTATGTATTCATAGGGATAATGTCCACTTTTTTAGGATTTCTTGGTTACACACGCCAAATCTTTAATGGCTCCTCGCTGTGAGGTTTAGTGTGGGTAGATCCTGGGAATAAAAATTTTCCAACAAAGATGCGGCTGCCAAAATAAAATGCTCTAAGACAACTTATCGCTATCATTCATATGTTTGGTCGAACTCCTAGGCACTATGGGTCATGAATCTCGCCGGTTCAATATCCGGAGGTTACCCACAGAGAATCGCGAAGAGCCAATGATAAACAGGGATCAAGCAATTTATCAAAGCCAGCCTTTCAATGCGCCGTTCTCCGATGGTCCGGTCTTGTCCGCGGGCAAATTGCCATGGTACTCAGCGAAGAATGTCCCAACTGTTGTTACAGATGGCTAATATCTATCCGAGCATCGAGAATCCATCTACTGAAGCTGTGCCTCAACAGATGCTGCGTGATCCTCTTTCGCTGCCTTGCTTGCTAATTCTGGTTATGGCTCTCTGAAATAGCGAAGTCAGCCATCCCCACTATAAAAATTGACAGAAACTTATAAATCTTCTTGCGTACTCTATTAGTTTCGCCACCAAGCGAAGTGTTGCCGGGTTTTAGATTTCGGTGGGACAAAATCCCAATCGCGGGCTGCAACAGGAGGACAAACGGGGGATGCTGGCAGAACTGGAAGATAAGAGAGGCAAACTCAGGCAGGAGTCCCTTGCCTTTAAGGACAGATGCGGCCAACTGAATGCTGAGGCGAGCAAATGGGCCAACAAGCGAAATGAACTCAATAAGGCCACCAATGAGCTTATTAACAAGGCCAAGGAGTTCAAGAAGCTGCGGGACGAGAGTAATAAGAATGTGGCACAGTCAAAGAAGAAGAGGGATGAGTCCAACGAGAAGACTAACCAGCTCTATGCAAGGATAGACGATATCCGGAAGAAGTACAACCTCACGGATGAGCGCTCCATTAGAGATCTGCTCCGCGAGATAGATCACCTGGAGTTTCGGCAACAGACGGAGGTTTTAAGCCCTGATAGGGAGAAGCAACTGGTTGATAAAATTGCTGCCCTGCGTTCAGAGTTTAAAGGAAGAAAAGAGCAGCTTGAGAATAAGGAAGAGATGAGGAAGCTCTTCGATGAAGCGCGAGCCTTGAGAGATCAGGCATCCACCTATCATGATCATGTAACCAAGTTCGCGGAATTGGCTCAAGAATACCACGATCAGATGATTGCTGCCTTCAAAGAAGCCGATCAGACTCGTGCGGAAGCCGATGCCGCTCAAAAGGAGTTCTTGAAGGCTCAGTAACATTTTCTCAACATTTTTTTATACAACCAATCGTGATCAAGTGATCGCCAAACGAAACTATGCTGCAACGCTGTTGCAGGCGAGCTTGGCATGATTGCGGACGACCCCCCGATAGACATTGGAATCCTGAAGCGATCCGTCTGCATAAGTCACTATCTCTACAACAACGGCCAGACGATCCTCGTTGAGATTCAAAGATGTGAGGTTGGTGGAGAGCTTTTCCGGAAGCATGGGGGAAGGTCTGGGCTGCCGTGTAAACGGAGGCTGTATTGTGGCGCGCCTGTTGGTCGATGGCCGCTCCTTTTTAATGAGCGCATCCATGTCTGCCACCGCAACCAAGACCTCTATTTTGCCGCCCGGCAGGCTTTTGGCGACTGTCAGCTGATCCAGGTCGAGAGAGTCGTCATTGTCGATGGGATGCCCAGATGCGGTCTCTCAAGATCGCACGGGCCTGATTATCCTTCGGATTCATGAGAGGTCATCCTTCCAATATTGCAGAGATTCGCCGATATTCTTAATCATTTGCTAAAAAAAGGCGAAAAAGCATCAGGCCCAAAGGAATTTATTTCAATAGAGCGAAAATGTATTCTATCTAAGAAGGTCCTGATTCTGGCCAAGGACGTAACAGTCATAAAATTTTCTGGTTTGAAATTTGAAAATCTGTAATGCAAAGATCCAATCAATTGAGTTAAAAGGATGTGTAAAAATGAGTATTAATAATTCAGATGACGCCAAAAAAAGATTGACACCCATGCAGTTTCATGTGACCCAGCGGTGCGGGACAGAACCGCCATTCTACAATGAATTCTGGGATAATAAAAAGAAGGGCATTTACGTGGATGTTGTATCCGGCGAACCGCTCTTCAGCTCGCTGGATAAATTTGATTCCGGGACAGGCTGGCCCAGCTTCACGAAGCCCTTGAAGGAGATCAGCATCGTTAATGTTGTGGATGACAGCCATAACATGGATCGGGTGGAGGTGCGCAGTAAGAACGCAAACTCTCATCTGGGCCACGTATTCGACGACGGCCCGATGCCGACGGGTCAGCGCTATTGCATCAATTCCGCGTCTTTGCGCTTTATTCCTGCAGAGGATCTGGAAAGAGAGGGCTATGGTGAATACAAGAAGCTATTTGATAAGAGCGAATCCGGAAGAGAATTGTCCAAAAGCTCTGAAAAAGCCAATTCAGACTATGAGCTGGCCACCTTTGCGGCAGGCTGTTTCTGGGGCGTTGAATCGCTCTTCAAACAGGTTAAAGGCGTTCTGGAAACAACCGTTGGCTACACGGGCGGAACGGCCTCCAATCCTACCTACCGCCAGGTCTGCACCGGGATAACCGGCCATGCCGAGGCGGTACAGATAAAATACGATCCGAATGTCGTTTCCTACGAAGAGCTTCTCTCCCTGTTCTGGAGGATGCACGACCCCACCACGCCCAACCGCCAAGGGCCGGATGTGGGCACACAATACCGCTCAGTGATATTTTACCACAATGAGGGGCAGAGGAAGGTAGCAGAGCGATCCAAAGAGGAGTTTGACCGTTCCGGAGTTTACACAAACAAAGCCGCAACTCAAATTGTTCCCGCATAAACCTTTTATGATGCAGAAGATTATCATCAGGACTATTTTGAGAAACAGGGTGGCGGAGCATGTCATACCTTGAGGAAAGCATAGATGAGATGGATGAAAGTCCGTCTCATCTTTCCGGGCTGCATTGTAAATCTTTTTGTATTTTGAAGCCCCAATTATTATGCATGAAAAAGCCCCGCATCCTCTCGGCCAAAGAGAAGACTGCAGAAAAACTCTCCGATAAACCTGCAGATGGACCGGATAGGCATCCTGGAAGCGAGCCAGAGCAGGAACTCATTTTGCCCAAAGCAATATGGTCCGGCAACCTGAGCATGGGATTGGTGAATATCCCGGTTAAAGCAATTCCCATAACCAGAGACAAGGGCATAAGCTTCAAAATGCTTCACAAGACCTGCGAAACGCCCATTCATTATAAAAAGTACTGTGAGGAAGGCGATGAAGTTCAGGCAGCCGAGATCGTTCGAGGCTACAGGCTCGGCGGCTCAAAGTATGTGATCTTCACCGATGAAGAGATCGAGGCAGCGAGACCCACATCGGGTGATATCATAGATCTGAAGGAGTTTGTCGACTTCTTTCAGGCCGACCCCCATTATTTTGAAAACACGCTTCTACTGGTTCCGGACAGGTCGGAGAGAGCCTATTCCCTTCTGCGCAAGCTCATGGAGAAGACGGGCAAGGCGGCAATAGGAATGATTACCATGAGAGCAAAGGAGCATATCATTCTAGTGCACTATTACCAGAATGCCATTGTGGCCACGCTAATGAGATATCGCGATGAGTTGCTGGACCCGAGCCAAGCCGAGGCGCTCTTGGACCTGCCCGAGCCATCAGAGAGCGAGATGATCCTGGGCATGGAGATCGTTAAGAAATTGACGGGAGAGCTGGATATAACCGAGTTCAAGGATTCATTCCGCGAGAGGATAGAAACACTTGCCCAGTCCAAGGTTAAGGGGGAGATCCTCCATCTGGAGAAGAGAGCCTTGAGACCTGAAGCCAAGAATCTCATGGAAGAGCTGAAAGCTACGGCATTAGCCATGAAATAATTACGATTCATATGATTCCGATAAAGCCGATGCTGGCCGTTGCGGGCAGGGTTTTCTCCAGGAAAGAGTGGATATTTGAGCCTAAGATAGACGGAACCAGGTGCATAGCTCATATCTCGAACGGGATCGTAGAGCTGCAGAACAGAAGATCGAGACTGATCACAACGCGTTATCCGGAAGTGATCAAAGCATTGCAGCAGGCGGTCGTCGGCGATTGCGTCCTGGATGGAGAGATGGCCGTTTTCTCCAAGGGTGTGCCCAATTTTTCTTCGTTATCGCTAAGGGAGCAGCAAGTCAACAGTCTGCGGATAAAATATCTTGCCAAGGCGGTGCCTGCAAGCTATATTGTCTTCGATATTCTCTCCAAAGGGCGCGAGAGTCTCATGAACCTGCCCCTTTCAGAGCGGAAATCGATATTGAAACAGGAGCTGCAAGAGAATGATTTTGTCACAATCATCGACTATCTGGAGGAGAATGGCGAGGCATACTTCAAAGCAGCTCTTGGGATCGGCCTGGAAGGGGTAATGGCCAAGAGAGCAGCTTCACCGTATCAACCGGGCATCAGAAGTCCGGGCTGGGTCAAGATCAAGAAACGTTTAACCGTTGACCTCGTGGTAGGCGGCTACATTCCTGGCAATGGAGAACGAAGTCCTTTCTTCGGTGGGCTTCTTTTGGGCGCTTACGAATCGGGAAAATTGATATTCATGGGACGAGTAGGCTCAGGATTTTCCTTTGAGGAGCTTGAAGAGATCTCAAGCAAGTTCAAGATCTCCGAAGAATCTCCATTCTCGAACCCACCGTCGCTGCGCGCTGTGACTTGGTTGAAACCTGAATTGGTGGTGGAAGTGGAGGCTTTGGAGGTATCCAAGAGGAGACACCTCAGGGCACCTGTGTATCTGAGGATAAGGATCGACAAACTGCCCGTGGAGTGCACAATCGATCAATTGCCGCTTTCGCCGTAATAATAATTTTATTTACGGGTAATATTGCCCTAATCGTTTATGCATAATTCGAATTATACTACTTGGGGGTTAGTAGGCTATGACGCTCAAATAGTTGTCGTATTACAGTGATTGTTAAGGCATCTAATCCTTGCATCGCGCATTCCAATCATGATTATTCCACATCTCACGAGATAATGGCCCCTCACATTTCGCGAGTATTGATTCCTTCTGATTCTATCTTATCGCGATGGTCCCACTTGCTCCGCCTGGATGAGATAAAATTGATATTCTCTGATGCAAAATGAGATGTTTGGTAGTACCACACAATGACCTAACATCCGGGTAATGTGGTATTACTAATGTGGTTCCCTTCTTCTTGCAATGGCCTACTCATCTCGGAAATCTCTTCCAGACATCTCGCCTCGGCCAATACCTCGAAGACCTCATAGCTGGAGATAAGAGTACCAGGCGTGAAGCGATAGTGAGATTCGGTAGAGAGGCCGGAGAACTGGGGGCCATGAGGCCGACTTAAGGCTGCTCTCAGCCGTAAACGAAGCTCTTGAACAATTCGCCCTCCCAAACTGTGTAGTCCAGAAAGTATTTCGCACATCAATACCGAGAACAGCAAATTAGTAGTGGATGAACTGGTTGAAAGATACTGGTGGCTCTGCCCCATGCGAGAACTCATCGGTCATCGGTTAAGGACATTTAGGATAAATAGCATGTACTATTATCTTTTTGTACTTAGCACATTTTTAATTCATGTTTAGATATATATAGGAGCTGTGATC
>RPOO01000065.1 GCA_003857025.1 Methanothrix sp. | reverse complement strand
GTCCACCTGGGAGCCGTCCAGCATGGCCACCATGAGGTCGCACTCCGACAGTGCGAGCAAATTGGCCCGAAAGATCTGTTCGGTCGTGCCTGCGGCCAACTCATGAGGCCAGATCACCTCAATATCCAGCCGCCCCTCCAGGAAGCTCTTGACCTTCTTTCCCCAATCGATCTCTCCTTGGGAAAAAAGCGGCCCGGAGAGGTAGATCTTATGCCTCAATTGCAGCCTCGCAAGATGCCTCTTGATCCTTAATCCTCAGGACGCCGCAGCTTCCTTCAGCCTGGCTTTCACTAAATCGCGGTCGAGGCTGGCCAGGAACCATCCGACTTTCGGGCCCTGCCGGTCTCCGAGGAATGCCAGGTAGATGGCCTGGAAGAACTTCTTGGAGTCCAGAGAATTCTCCTTTGCCACAGTGTAAACCAGGTCGTGTATCTCCGCTGCCGTCTTGTCGTCGATCTGCTCGGCCAGGATGCCCAAAGCCGTTCTTTCTTCGGGAGTCAGGTTATTCACCGCGGCAGGAAGCGTCTCTTGTACCTGGAACTTGACATAAGCCGGAGCATACTTGTCGAGCCATGTCTGAGCGTTGCGCGCCCGGCCCAGGATCTCATCGCGCCGGGATACGACGTCGTATCCGGACCTTGCCAATGCTTTTAAGAGAATGTCTTCGTCACCGCGAGCGATCTGAACCGCCGTGACCATGTGCCGGAAAGGTATCTCGAAGGGCCCGCTCTTGCTGATGTTGGAGAGTTCGATGGCTCGCTCGTCGCCTTTCCTCTGGTCGTACTCGTCCACCAGGGAGAGCAGGGGCAGCGCCGGGTCGAACTCGATGTGCTTCTCGGGCTTGTTGCGGATGATCAGGTAACGCAAGACCTCCGGAGGCACGACGTCCAGCATCTCCTGGATGGTGACGACGATGCCGGTGGAACTGTGCATGGCGCCCACGCCCTTGAGGTGAATCCACTCATAAACCATGGGGAACGGAGCGGGGTAGTGGTAGATCTCCTCGCTGATCCTCTTGCCCGTATCGTAAGAACCGCCTGCTGTGGCATGATCCTTGCCGAAGGGCTCGACAGTGACCTTGAATATGGGCCAGCGAGCCGGCCAGTCCACGCGCCAGACCAGCTTTCCGCCGCCGCTCATGGAAACCGTGCCCTTGGAGCCGCACAGGCATTCGTAGTCCACGGTCTCCCTGTCCAGGTCAAAGCCCGTGACGTGGGTCGTGTTCGTGCGCCCGCAAGCGGAGCAGATGGCGTCGAACGGGCTCCAGCCCGCCGGAACCTCGCGCCCCGAAACCTCCTTCAGGATGCGGGCGATGTCGTCCTTGCGCTGCAATGCCGTCTTGATGGCATCGACATACTTTCCTTCCTTGTAGAGCACATCGGCCCGGTAGACCTCCGGCTTGATGCCCAGCCGTTCCATGCTCTTCAGGAATGGGCTGAGGAAATGGTCGGCATAGCTGGCGCAGCATCCCTTGGGGCAGGGAATCTCGGACAGCGGCTTGCCGATGTGCTCGTTGAAGCTCTCCGGCAAAAAGGGGTAGAGCCTGCGCAGGCGGTCATAGGTATCGGCAATGTAGATCAGCCGCGCCTCGACGCCTCTGTCCAGCAGCGCCCGGTAAACTGCTTCCGCAGTCATGACCTCGCGCATGTTTCCGATGTGCACGGGTCCCGATGGGGTTATGCCCGTGGCAATAGTATGAGGGCCGCTGCTTTCCAGCTTCTCAGCTATGACATCAGCCCAATGAATCGACATATCCTCAAAATGGGGTAGGGAAACAAATATTAATCTTCCGCCGCAACGGCTCATCCGTTCCTCAACCGTAAATGATTTAAAATATTTAGAATAAGATAGGATTAAGACAGGTATTAAGATAGGTAATGCCATGCACAGACCAGAGCTTGATGATTACTTCATGGAGATTGCGCAGGTGGTAGCCAGCCGGTCCACCTGTTTGCGAAGGCACGCCGGTGCGGTTCTGGTCAAGGACAAAAGAATTCTCTCCACCGGCTATAACGGCGTTCCCAAGGGCCTGCCCCACTGCAGCGATAACGGATGCCCGCGGGCCCAGTATCCCAGCGGCACCCACCACGAACTCTGCCGCGCCGTGCATTCGGAGCAGAATGCCATCATCCAGGCGGCAATTCACGGCGTCTGCATCGCGGGCGCAACTCTCTACTGCACCCACCAGCCCTGCACGCTGTGCACGAAGATGCTTATCAATGCGGGAATCGTGCGGGTGGTCTATCATGAGGATTATCCGGACGACGGATCGTTTGAGTTTTTCAAATTGGCGAATATTGAATTGTGTAAAATATAAAAATCTCGAAAATGCGTTAAAAAATTGGCCATCAAAAATTGTGAATAGTAATATCTGCGTTATTTGCATTGCATCCTATTTGAAAACCTCTCCTGCTTCCTTGTACCAGAGCAGCAGGTCCAGCTCGCCCATCGGAATTCCCGCCTGCTTTGAGAACGCAGTCATTTTCCTCTCGATCTCCAGGTAGACTCTCTTCGTCGGCGAGCTTGGTACCTCATCGATGACGCCGAGCAGGGCGAGGTTCTTGAGGATATGTCGGTCCAGGATAGCCAAATCCTCTCCGAGGCCGATATTCCTCAAAAAGTGGCTGGCCTCTTTATAGCCCAATCCTTTTACATTCGCCACCAACCATTCCCGTGCGGCGAAGTGGCTGGGGAACCGGGCCAGCGTCGCCCTCAGCGGCCTTTCGCAGAACATGCTTCTCGCCAGGCAGATGTATTCGGCCTTTCTCTGGTTGAACCGAACTCCAATCAACTCTTCCTGGATCTGACAGGGCTCGCCTTCGTTGATCATGCATTTGCGGGTCAGCCGCTGCACCGCTTTCCAGCATGTCTTGGCCTTGGACTGCGGCGTTAGCAGGCAGAAGACCAGCTCCCGGAACAGCTCCTCGTCGCTGGCGCTCTCCCAGATCTGCCGAAACTCTCCTAGCCTCGCTCTGATCTGCTCTTTTACCGGATCGTAGATCACCAGCAGCTGGGGCAGGGAAAGGGTGCTTGCTTTTACCTCTCTTGATTCTGATCTTCCTGCTTCATCATCAAATTCGGCGGGCATTTGCAGCTCTTCTCCTTAGAAATTGTTTATAGGTCAGTTGGATTCGGAGAACCTATCTTCTGGAACGCTTTCTTCTACCGCTCCGATTCTCCGTTCGCCAGATAACCACAGGTCAGTCCGTTCATTTTTCACGCGTCGATGTGTTCGGGCACAAACTATGGCTTCAAACTATTATCATCTATCTTGAGCTTTCCTGCATTGTGGAAGCAGACCACATACTTCCATCTAAGTCAATCAACTTGAAAAAAATACCTCATCGGCACACGCTCACCAGCCGGCTCACTCCGTCGCTGGTAACCATGCCGATGACCTTTTTGTTCTCATCCACTACCGGCAATGCCGAGATGTTGTGCTCGTTCATGCGCTTGGCCGCCCGCTCAATTGGATCTCCGACGCGGGAGGTTACCACATCGCGGGTCATGATCTCTTCCAGCCGGGTGTACTTGAGGGCCACAGCTTTGGAGACGTCCCAGGCGGTGACGATCCCCTCCAGCCGCCCGTCTTCTGCCACCACGGGCAAGTGAGTGACGCCTTCCGTCATCATGATCCCTGCCGCCTCCTCAACGCTTGATCCCTGCCTGATGGTCACAACATCCTTGATCATCACGTCGCCCACCGATGTGCGGGAGAGGAAGTTTTGAATGGTGTAGTTCATCTGGCCCGATTCCAGGAGGAAGGAGTCGTGGCCGTAGTTGGACTTGATCTCGCAGTACCGGACGTCGATGTCGTTGGCCGAGAGGGCTTCGACGATCTCCTTTGACTGATAAGAAGGATAGAGCCAGTCCGAGCTGATGGACAGGATCAGGAACTTGGATTTTGCATCTTTGAAAGCCTCGGCCAGGGAGAGCGTGCCCTTTCGTGTCAGGTCGAAGTAGTCGATGGCCTTGGTGATGTAGAGGTAGGAGTTGGCGTCAAAGCGCTTCACGAAGGTGTCGCCGTGATAGCTGAGATAGCTCTCCACCTGGAAATCAAAGGAAGCGAAGTCGAAGCTGTACTCGCTCTTGTCCTGCAATCTGCGCCCGAACTTCTGGTGCATCGACTCATCGCTGAGGTAAGTGATGTGGCCGATCATGCGGGCCAGCGAGAGCCCGCGCGCTGGCTGGGTCTTGCCGTAGTAGTCGCCGCTGTTCCAGTCCGGGTCGGAGGTGATGGCTCGGCGGCCCACCTCGTTGAAGGCGATCTGCTGGGGCGAGGAGTATGCGCTGGTGGCGATGGCAACGGCCAGGCGAACCATGTCGGGATACGATACCGTCCACTGCAAAACCTGCATCCCGCCAAAAGAGCCGCCCACCACGGCGAACAGCTCGTGGATGCCGAAATGCTCCAGGAGCTTCTTTTGCACGTCCACCATGTCCTTCACAGTGATGACAGGAAACTCCAGGCCAAAGGGTCTTCCCGTTTTGGGATTTTGGGACGAGGGGCCTGTCGTGCCCTTGCAGCCGCCTAAAACGTTGGAGCAGATCACGAAGTACTTGTCCGTGTCCAGAGCCTTGCCGGGGCCGATGATGATATCCCACCAGCCTGGCTTCTCCTCGCCCTTGTGCCAGCCTCCGGCGTGAGCATCTCCGGAAAGCGCGTGGCAGACCAGCACGGCGTTGCTCTTCTCTTTATTCAGTTTCCCGTAAGTCTCGTAGGCCACGTCGACATCAAGCAGCCGGTCGCCGTGCTCCAGATTGATCTCGCCGGGAATTCGGTGGATTTTGGTTTCCACAAGGCCCGCTGATTCTCGTTTCATTGCGTCGCCTTGGCCAGGGCCTGGTTCAGATCTGCGATGATGTCTTCCACATCCTCAATGCCGACGGAGAGGCGAATGAAGTCGGGCGTGACGCCGGTCGCCGCCTGCTCCTCAACCGTGAGCTGCTGGTGCGTGGTCGAGGCGGGGTGGATGACCAGGCTCTTGGAGTCGCCGATGTTTGCCAGGTGGCTGAAGAGCTGCACGGACTCGATGAACTTCTTGCCAGCTTCAAGCCCGCCCTTGATGCCAAAACCGACCAGTGCACCGTATTTGCCGCGCAAATATTTTTCCGCCAGAGCGTGAGCCGGGTGCTCTGCTAAACCGGGATAGTTCACCCAGGATACTGCCGGATGGTTTTGCAGGTGGCGGGCCACGGCCAGGGCGTTGGCGGAATGCTTCTCCATCCTCAGTTCCAGCGTCTCCAGGCCCTGCAAGAATAGAAATGAATTGAATGGCGAGAGGCACGACCCCAGGTCGCGCAGGAGCTGCACCCGGATCTTGAAGGCGAAGGCCACGTTGCCCATTCCGGGGAAGTTGCCGAAAGTGTCCCAGTACTTGAGGCCGTGATAGCTCGGGTCGGGCTCGGTGAACTCCGGGAACTTGCCCGATGACCAGTCGAACTTCCCACCGTCAACGATTATACCGCCGATGGAGTTTCCGTGGCCGTTGATGAACTTGGTCGCAGACTCGGCTATGATGTCTGCACCGTGATCCAGGGGCCGGACTAGCCCCACGGCGGAAGTGTTATCGACGACGAGCGGGATTCCTGCATCGTGGGCGATCTTGGCCAGCGCCTCGAAGTCGGGAACATCAAGCTTTGGATTGCCGATGGTCTCGGCGTAGATGGCGCGGGTCTTGGGAGTGATGGCCTTTTGAAACTCCGCTGGCCGGGTGGAGTCCACGAATTTGACGCTCCTTCCTAATTTTGGAAATGTGTAGTGGAAGAGCTGGTAGGTGCCGCCGTAAAGGTTGTTGGCGGATATGATCTCGTCGCCAAGGCCGCTGATGCCGAGGAGTGCGAGCGATATGGCCGCCATGCCCGAAGAGACGGCCACCGCCCCGCTGCCGCCTTCAATGGCAGCCATGCGCTGCTCGAAGGCATCGGTGGTCGGGTTCATCATGCGGGTGTAGATGTAGCCAAGCTCTTTTAGTGCAAAGAGATTGGCGGCATGTTCCGTGTTCTTGAAGACGTAAGATGATGTCTGATAGATGGGCACGACTCTGGACAGTGTTGCCGGATCGGGACTCTCCTGCCCGGCATGAACCGCCAGCGTCCCAAGCCCCGGTTTCCTTTTGCTCGTCTCGCTCATGTTCTCCTCGAATTATTCAATATCTTTGAACGGCTAATCTTTGAATGTCTCAAGCGTTCAATTGGTTCACATTCATTTAGTTCATGTTTAAACTCTAGTTCAAGCCTAAATTCTAGTTTACATTTAAATTATACTTTTTTGCAATCTCAATGAACGCGTCTGATATGTACTTTATCTGTTCCCAATTTAGGCCGTAAGTATTTAGCTTCCAGGTACGGGTGGCCCCGGCGAATTCGCCGATGATGCCGCGCTCTTTCAGCTCGTCGCTGAAGAAGAAGCCCCGCCTTTTGTGGGTCTTGGCCACGACGTCGAACGATCCCGTGGTATCCACCTTGGTCAGGGTGTGCTTGCGCGGCCACTGGCTCAAGACGCGCGAGCCTTCAATTCTCTGGAACTGCTCCAGGAAGTAGTTGGATTTCTTGACCTCTTCATCCCAGCGCGCCGTCCGCTCCTGCACGCGCGGGAAGGAAGCAATCATGGAGAGAAGCGTCGCGCCCATAAGGGTGCAGCCCATGTTCTCGACCTCTTTGACGCCGAACTTTCGGCTCGTCAGGTCCCCGACCATCTGCGTTGTGCGAAAGACCCTGGGTGCCCACTCGTCCGTCGTCGCCAGAACTCCGGATGGAGCCGCCGCGGCCATGCTTTTGTGGCCCGATCCTACAATGAAGTCCGCGCCAAATTTTTTGCCGTCAACCGGCATTATGCCGACGGTGTAAGCCCCGTTGTAGAGGAATGGAATGCCGTAATCCCTGGCAACCTTGCCGATGCCGCAGACATCGTGCTCGTTGGCGAACTGATAGTCGAAGTGGTCGATCATTATCAGCTTGGGCAGCTTGCCCGTCTCCTTTTTGACTTCCTCGATCTTCCGGGCGACCGCCTCGCCTGTCACGATGTTGTTCTCGCTTAGAGGAACCTCTTTGACGACTCCTCCCGCTACCTCGACTGCCAGGAACTCCGTGTAGTGAGCGAGAGCGGAAACGATAACGCTATCGCCCTTCTCAACCAGCGACTGAGTCACGGCCTGAAAGCCGCGGCGAGCGCCGGGAACGACACGGGCCTGATCCATGTTGAGGAACTTCGCCAGGCTCTGGTGGAACTCCTCGATGGGAGGCCGGGTGATCTTGTCCAGCCGGAATGGTTTTCGGCAGTAGTCGCAGGTGGAGTAGCCGTCGCCGTAGGAGATGACGGCTTTCCGAGCTTCCGGGGTCAGCCGGCCTGCCGCCTGGATGGGGTGGATGTTGATGAACTCCTCCTCGCGGGTCCTGGCATCAAGCTTGCCGATACGGTTGCAGGAGGGCTTGCCTTGGCCGGATTCAAGCTCCGCGATGATGTTTTTGATGCGGGACAGGTCCTTTGAGAACTCCTCCTGCTCTGCAGGGCTGAAGCCTGTGGGAAGGGATTGGCGGAAGACTTCCCTGATGTCCTCAAGCGCGAACAGCGCCTCGTATGTCTTTTGAATTTGCAGACTCTTTTTTGACACGCTCACTGTGGCTTCCTCCATTTTGACCGTTCGTGATCAAGCCGAATACACGCGGCGGTGGCAGCCTCTACTGCCCGATATTCACGATTGTGAATAATGTGTTCACGATGGATACGCATATAAAGATATTCGTTTGAGGCCCGTCCAAACGGTAGCGGATGAGCTAAAAATTCAATTGTTCCAGAGAGATTTTGGCCGCTATGCCTCAAATCCCGTGGAGGATTTGTACAGCTCCCTGATCTTCTCTGTCTTCTCTTTGCCCAGCATCTTTTCCATCAGGTCAACGAAGACTTTGGCCGACTCCGGTGAGATGCACAGCAAGCATTCCGATCCGTCCAGGATGCGGTCGGCCAGGTAGGAAAAATCATCTTCCGTAAGCCGCTGCAATCGATCTTCAAAGTCCTCCTCATCTGCGGCAAAGTGGAAGGAGACTGGAGGCAGGATGGAGCGGTAGTGGATGGGCACGCTGGCCTCCGGCGCCAGCTTGAGGAGAATCTGAGTGTCTTTTTCGGTCAGCTTTCGCATGATTGGTTCTTAATCACTGTTTTGAGATAAATGCTCGCTTGAAGGATGCATCTTTTCGGTGGCTTTGCAGTATGGCGGGTTATGCTTTTCCCGCCTCTACTGCTTTATCTCTTTCATGTGCCTCAGCTCTGCCGCCACGCCCCGGCGGGATGCGACCATCTCCCAGCCGGACATCTTGGCCTTGCCAAGGCCCCAGGCGAATTTGCCTCTGACGATTACCTCATCGCCGGGCCGGATCTCTGAATCGGCATCCACCACGCCCGGTGCCAGCAATGATCCTTTGGGCATGAAGTCGCCGATGGTCACGATGTAGCGGCCCAAAGGTTCGATGCGTTTTGCCCCTTCCAGGGATAGGGCCAGAGCGCCGTTGACGGTCAGCATGGCCAGCGGCTTCTTCCGCTCGTCTTGCAGCTCGCGGCCTCTTATCTGAACCTTTCCCGCCAGCAGAGCCTCTCCTGCTCCGGAGCCGAAATAAACATCGGCCAGTGCACGGTAGCGCAGGAGCCGGGCATCCGGCAGACGCGCTGCGCCGTGGCAGGCTTGCGCGATTGCCTCAGAGAGCCGCGCAAGAGCCTGGCCATTGGTCCCGCCGCCCGTATAAACTGCATCGATGCCATGCGATTTAACCGCTTCTTCCAGCTCTCCATCCAGGTGAGATACAATTTTGGCATACCTGTTCTTCTCCAGGTATGCATCCAGGCATTTGCATAGCCACGCCCTTTCCTCCAGATCCCATCTTCCGGTGACGGGAACGTCGTAGCTGGCGGCAGGATAGACCTCTTCCAGCTCCCGCGGCACCAGGGCCAGGGGCGAGGTAAGGATCAGCTCATGCAGATATCGGTGATGCGACCCGATCGCCTCAGCGAAGAGGCGGTGTGATCTGGACATCGAATAGGGCTTTCTGGCCGAACAGGGCAGCAGCAGCAGGACATCGCTTTGCGGAGCCTTGTAGCGCTGGATCACCCTTTCAGCGAAGCGGGTGACTTCGACGCGCTGCAGCGACTCGCCGGTATTGGCAAAAAACGTGCTGCGCCTTTGCTGCGGCGTTCTCATCTCCAGGTATCGATGCTCTTGATCCAGCACGCGCAGTGACGCAGTCAGGTCGGGCGTGACCCTCACTTGTCGCTCCACATATTCCCGAATGTTCTCGGAGCGAATGGTCTCTCGAACGACCAGCAGTTCCTCCTCCAGCTTGAGGAGATTGTGGGCGGCCAGCAGCTTGCCGTCATCGCGCTTATCCGCCAGCTTGCGGCAGTGCTCGCAGCGGCAGGGAAGCTCGCTCAGGTCTTTTGCATCCCAGACGCCGTCGCGGGTGTGATAGCGCCCCAGGAGGCCGTCCGCCACGACGCGCGTCGAGTCCAGCAGATCGATTCCGAGATAAACGAGAAAAGCCAGATTGGCGGGCGTGGCCAGGGCCGGAGCATAAAGGGCCGTATCCGGAGGAATGCAGTTTCTCGCACCGACAACGGCGCTAATTAAGTCTCTCGGATTCCTGAGAACACCGGCAAAAGCCAGGACATAAACATCGGCCTCATCCGGCTCCTCGGAGCTGAAGGGCTGAAGCACAACGCCTTTCGGTTCATTCATCTTGGTGGGTGGCAAAATGACGGACGGCTCGGCACGAAGGAATGCTGGTGCGTAGGGCATTATGGCCAGCATCTTTCCCTCCGCTCTGCTCTCGATCAGCGCCTGGGCGGCGCTTGCGGCATCCTCAAGAGAGGAATGGCGAAAAATGCTTCCCGCTGATCTAAAATCGTCCGTTGTCAAAAGGGAAGGCGTGCCGATCTGCCTTTCCAGGAGCAGCTTTCCCAGGCGAGCGGGACCGTCTCGCCTCAGAACCTCGAAATATTTTGTCATCTTTCCCCTATGTTGTCCGGCAATCGGCAGTTCAATTTAAAGCTGAAACGGGCGGACGGATTTGCCTCTTTTAGGCGTTTGATGTTCTTTGCGGCCCTGGCCAGCGCGGCCTCATCCGGCTCCTCCGGAACCTCGGCATTGAACGGATAGGTCTCCGCCAGTTCCGACGGATAGGGGCCGAAGGGCGGTTTGAAATGGAGCACATGATCAAATCCGGACACATCGGCTTCACGGTCATCCGTGATCAGGACATTTCCACTCAGCACAATTCTATCGATGCGATGCGAGTAGCGAATGCTCTCCGGTCGGGAGGCCGACTCGGGGCTGAGATAAAACATGGTGGACTTGCTGGCTAAATCGAGCCTCTCCAGCCACTCGCTCTCGGCGCATAGCCTCTTGTAGCCGTCAAGCATGCGCGGATGCGAGCGGCACCGGCTTTCCAACAGCTCCCAGAGCGATCCTTCCCAGATGCACTGTTTGACCAGCTTCATCTCCTGCAGCGAGACATAGAGGTTATGCATGGCCAGTAGCTTGATCTTTTCCGGGCTTTGCATCAGCTCCTTAAGCGTATGGCTCTGACAAATTGGGCATGAGCAGGGCAGATATTTCATCTCGTCCAGTTTCCAGGTTCCTTGAACTGTCAGGTATCTCCCCTGGCGAGCGAAAAGGGCGTAGGCAGCCGAATCGAAGAGGTCGCAGCCCATCGCTGCCGCCAGGGCGAAGAGCATAGGGTGTCCGGCACCGAATAAGTGCACGGGCGCACCGGAGCCCAGGCCCTTCTTGGCAGATGTCACGACCTCAACCAGGTTGCGGAATCTGTACGATTCCATGAGCGGGACCACGCCGCCCACGGGATAGACATCAAAATTCTTGTCTCTCAAAAAGGCGGCAGCTTTTTTCCGAAGATCCGGAAAGGTCGAGCCTTGAATGGGGCCTGCCAGGAGGGCCGGTCTCTCAAGATCTGCCGCTTCGGTTAGCCGTTTTTCCGTCTCTTGCAGTTCCGATTCGGCTCTTTCTCTTGAAACATCGGGCGGTGTCGGGATGTCCAGAGGCACGCAGATATCGGAATGAATGGCAAACTGAAATTCCAGGATCTCCAGGGGCAGGACCTCCACTGATCCGTAAACAGACAGTTGGAAGGCACCCGAGTCGGTCATGATCGGACCATGGAAGCCTATGAGGTCATGCAAGCCCTTTTCCAGAGCATGCTCCTTCAGCTTGGCATCCTCGTGAATAATGTAGCTGTTAGTGATAATAATGTCTGCACCCATCTCTTTCAGCTCTTTGGGCGGGATGAGGTGGAGATGAGGGTTTACTACTGGCATTAATCCCGGCGTCTCGATGGTTCCATGCGGAGTGGAGAGCCTGCCGATCCTGCCGGCCAAGTCTTTATGCAATATCTCGAAACGGTCGGGCATGAGCAACAGTGCACCAATAAGGAATAAATAGGTTGGGACTGAACAGCAGAAGAGGATTTAAATCGAATATAATGGGATGAATTTAAATGAAGACGATGATAGTTGCACTGGCAGCATTGGTCTGCCTCATGGGCATGGCTTCCGCCCAACTCATGTTTACCGGCGAAGGCTACGGCACTAGCCAGTTGTCATTTTACTACTCTGCAGGCTCATCATCCTTTGAGCCGAGTGTCCAGTCCTACTGGCAAGACTACATAACCGGAGCAAATGCCACTGCCAAGAGCACCATGTCCAACATGGCAATCTGGATGAACGTATTCCCTCTCAGCTTCAATACTCCTGTCAAGGTAACAAGCTCCAGCTTTTCCGCAATTGCCCCCGTGGTCTCCAATGCCAGCATATCCGAGTTGAACAGCCAGTCTCTGACCAGAGATGTCGGCACCCAGTTCAGCATCTATGAGACTCGAGCATACACTCCGTTGAAGAGCACTTTCTCCGCCACGCAGAGCACTGCGGTTCCAAGCAGCTCTTCCAGCGGGCAGATTATGTCGCAGAACATCGGATCTTTGTTCGGCGCTTAAACGGGCGATCAATAGTTGAGTTTGAAAAAGGCTATCTGCACAGATATTCAAATCACTTAAGAAAGCAAAAAGAATCTGCCTGTCTGTGGCAGATCTAGTTTCCTTTTCTTCCCTGAACTGTGTAGGGTAATAGCCCTCCTGCCAAGAGAATGTCTCGCTGGCGTTTTGATAAGTTCATCTTCAAGAGTATCTCTCGGCCAGCAGCCGCAGCTAACACAACTTCGTCTCCTTGCTGCAGGGCCCGCCTGATGCCAGGCACTCTGATTTCTGCGCCGCCTGCAAGGGCTTCGTAATCCGATTCGTCGGCAAAGCTGATGGGAATGATGCCGAAGTTGACGAGGTTTGCGGCATGGATGCGCTCGATTGATTTGGCAAGGACGGCTTTGACGCCCAGATACATGGGACAGAGGGCGGCATGCTCTCGTGAGGAGCCTTGGCCGTAGCTCAGTCCGGCCACGATGATATTATGCGAGCCTTTATTCCTCAACGCTTGCGCGCGGCTGGGGAAATCCTTGTCCAGCGGCTCAAAGACAAATTCTGAGTACTTGGGGACGTTTGATCTGTACTTGAGGCGTGATCCGGCTGGCATGATGTGGTCCGTGGTCACCAGATCTCCCACTTTGATGGTGATCACGCCGCCGATATCTTCGGGCATGGGGCCGTTGACGGGCGGCTCGCCGATGTTGGGGCCGCGGCTAATTTCTGTCTTGGTTCTATCTGCCGGCGGCAAAGGTGGAATGATCATGCTGTCATCTATCTGGAAGCGGTCTGGCATCTCAACCCGCGGAAAGTCGAGACCCAGGCTTCTGGGGTCCGCGAGTTTGCCGGTGAGGGCGGCGGCGGCTGCGACGACGGGGCTTGTCAGGTAGACATTGGCGCTCGGGGTGCCGGACCTTCCTTTGAAGTTGCGGTTGCTGGTGCGAACCGATATGGAATCAGTGCGCGGGGACATGCTGTTGCCGATGCAAAATCCGCAGGCCGATTCCAGGATTCGGGCTCCGAAGGATATCAAATCGCTCAGGGCTCCATTTGCCGCGATGGTGTTTAAGACCTGACGCGAACCGGGGGCGATGCCGAGGGATACGCCCGCTGGAAGGGTTTTGCCCTTTACCATTCTTGCCACAGTCATGAGGTCTACATAAGAGGAGTTGGTGCAGGAGCCTATCATTACCTGATCGACGGGCAGGTCGAGGTCTTTGACCGCGGCGATGTTGCCGGGGCTGTGAGGCGCGGCGGCCTGGGGCTCGATTTTTGAGAGATCTATCTCAATGGTGCGGTCGTATTTTGCGTCATCATCTGCGGCCAGCGGGACCCACTGGTCGCCTCTGCCCTGCGCCTCCAGGAATCGCCGGGTCTGGCGGTCGCTGGGGAAGATGGAAGTAGTGACGCCGGTCCCTGCGCCCATGTTGGTGATGGTAGCTCTCTAC
>RPOO01000064.1 GCA_003857025.1 Methanothrix sp. | reverse complement strand
CAGGCTTTCCGAGCCATTGAGAATCATATCGGTGATGTAACGCATATCGTCGGATGATAGCCTCTTCAGCCGCATTTCAAAATCCTGGGCATCTTTGGAATGATGGTTCGCCACGGGTGGGAGTATATTCAGGTATTCAAGATCTATGCCCTGCTTGAGAAGGTCCTCAAACTCTGGTATGAGTTTCCTTTGAATCTCCAGATCCCTTTCGCTTAGATCTCTGGCCATAACAATGTTTAATGTGATGACGAAGATAAAGATTTTACCCGGGGCTCGGGCTTAAATGGTGAACTGCATTGAGATTCCGACGCAGCACGTCAAGAGACGCCGGTGCATCTATAACTAAAAAACTCCAAGCCATTCGATTTTGCTCAATTTCGGCAACTGGCCAGGCCCCAAAAAATAATCATAAAAAACCTTGAATAAGCACAATGCCAAAAATTACTGAAATTATCAATTATAAATTATCATTATTTTATTATTTTTCCGGTTTCTAATTCTTCGCTATCGATTCGGATATCCAATCAAGATATGGCCCGTATCCTTCCGCCACAGGAAGAACGATGATCTCCGGGACTTTGTAGCTGTGCAACTGCGGCAGCCTCGTCATGAGCGGCTTCACCATCCGTTGCTCGGTCTTGATTATCATCAGCACTTCTTCGTCTTTTGCGACCTTTCCTTCCCATCGGTAGCAAGATCTCACGGCAGCCAAGTTCACGCACGCCGCCAGACGCTCTTCCACCAGAGTTCCGGCAATCCGGTCTGCCTCGTTTGGAGCGGCGGTACAAAAGACGACGACATACTCAACGATCATGTTCTCGCCCATGACATTCTCACTCATGTCCAACCCACCGCTCACCATTCTTCCCCAGCTCCTTCTTCCAAATGGGCACTCTTACTTTCAGCTCTTCGATGATATACCTGCACCCCTGGAAAGCCTCATCCCGATGCGCAGCAGCGCAGACAATGGCCACGATGCTCTCGCCGACCGCAAGCGACCCGATGCGATGAACCACTTCTACCGACAGCAGGTTGAACCTGGCCACAGCCTCATCCCTGATGCGCTCCAGCTCCGGAAGCGCCGCCTCCCGGAAGGCTTCCAGCTCCATCCTCTCGATGCCGTCGTCCCTGACGGTGCCAAGAAATGTGACGAGCGCGCCTGCATCATTCCTTTTGGCCTTCCGGACCAGCTCATCCAGGCAGAAGTCCTCGTTCGTGATCTGGATCGTAATCATCAACCCCCAGCCACCGGCGGGAAGATGACCAGTTCATCCCCATCATTCAGCTTGGTCGAAAGGTCCTGGCGGGGATCGATCCTCTTCCGGTTTATCATGATCTGGACATAGTCTCTGAGCCAGCCTGACTCTTCGAAGGCCGCTTCCTTGAATCTCTTATTTCGAGAGGCAAGAATTGCTAGCACACCGGCTGCCGTCGCTTCGCCGACGATATCCAGATTCAGCTCTTTGCCAAGGATCTCCCTGAAGCTGGCAAACGCCATGACCTTTATTTTCATAAAATCCTCTCGAAATATTTCGATTGTCGTATTGATTGCGGCGATTGGTCGCGGCTATTTCTTCCACATGTCGCCAAAGCTTGCAGGCGTCGCCTCGGCCTTTTCCTTCGGCCCGCCTTTCTTCAGGGACTTCTTGATCTTCTCTCCTTCATTCTCTCGGAGCCTGGCGATCTCCTCCTCTGAGTCAATGCCCATGACGAAGGTGCCGTGGCAAGGCTTGACATAGGTGAAAAGCATCTCCTTTCCGCGCACGCCCATAGCCACGGGCGGGACGCCGATGATGTAGTAGTCCTTGAAGATCTTGTAGCCCGGATCGACGTAGTAGACCTCTTCGGAATTCTTTTCAATGTACTCGCGAGCATCCTTGAAAGAGGTGCGCTCCAAATAGAGCTTGTACTTCATCTGCTCGACACAGCTCATAAAACCACCTTGTCGATCTTGTTCTTGAGCGGATTGGGATTATGGGTGGCCTTGGCCACGATCTTCTCCGCAGGATAATCGATGCTTGCCGCCAGAGCTTCCGCATTCTTGCCGAAGACTATGGCATAAGGACGCGCCTTGGAAATGGCACTGAACGTGGCCCCGTAAGTCATCCCGGCATCACTGTGCATGAAGGCGAAGGATATATCGAAATCGATCTTCTGTTCCACGATCTCGCCGATGAGCTGGTCCACGTCGGCGGTTTTTTTGATGTAATGATTTTCAGGATCTGCGGTCTTGACCAGCTTTACGGCTGCATCCGTTCCAGCCACTGTTACATCATATCCAGCTTTGTCGAGCTTGTGGGCGAGATAGATCACCATGCTCGTCTGCACCGGAACCTCCGGGCAGCCCATCACCAGCAGCGCCTTTTTGCCTTCGGTCATACGCTCATCTCTTGATTTGTTATTGGATATTTATTATTATTGTTATTATTCAGTTTCGACATTATTCCACATATTATTAGTCTCAACATTATATTTGTTGCAGCAATCCCGGCAGCTCGAATCACGCACACACGCCACCTCGTCCATGCAGGAGTTCAGACCATCCCAAAGCATGAGCCGGTCTGTAAGAAGCTCGCCTGATCCCAAAACATACTTCACCGCCTCCGTAACCTGGACAGAGCCTATCACCCCGCAGGTGGACCCGAGCGCCGGGAAGGTCGCCGCAGGCGGAGCTCGCGGAAAGATGCAGCGCAAGCAGGCCGACTTGCCGGGAATTATGGTGGTGGCCTGGCCCTGGAAGCCGCAGATTGCACCATGAAATAGTGGAATTTTCCTTTGCAGGGCGGCCCGGTTCAGTAGATACCTGGTCGGGAAGTTATCCATGGCATCCATGATCAGGTCGCAGCCCTGCAGAAGGCGATCCAGGCTATCTTCGTCAATGGTTCCAACGATGGCATCGACATCGATCTCAGGATTTATGCCTTGCAGCATCTCCTCAGCAGACCTCGCTTTTCTTCTGCCCACATCATCGCTCCCGTGCAGCACCTGTCGGTTCAGGTTGCTCAACTCCACCGAATCGCAATCGACGATGCGAATTCTGCCGAAGCCCGCTGCCGCCATATAGATGGAAACGACTGAGCCGAGGCCGCCAGCACCGGCTACGAAGACGCTTGACTTCTTCAGCTTCTCCTGGCCGTCCTCGCCGAAGAGGCGAATCTGGCGGGCGTATCTCTCTCTTTCGGCTTGGTTTAACATGCAGATCGTTAGCTATCGGATGCTAGTTATCAGATTGCATCATTATTGAATTAAGCATTTTTTGAGGTTTTGCCTAACCGCCATGCACTATTCGCACGATCTTCAGCTCATCGGCATAGCTTGCCTGCTCTTCCTCTGAGACTATCTTGCCGTTCTTGGCGACGATTACCTCGACCGGATTGACGCCGAGGCTTCTGAGGATGTCCTCGATGCGAACACCATCCAATTCCATCTCTCTTTTGCTGCCGTCCGGCATGGCTATTTTCATCTCATATCACAAAGGCGGTCCTAATGCAAAATGCTTCTGGTGGCTTGGACTAATTTGACCGAGCAATCGCAGTATCACCAATGTAATCACGATTGTGAATGAGACGTTGGTGGTCGATTCGGTATATAAAAGTTGGGAACATTACGACAACGTCGCATTCTGCCATAGAATATTCTGCGGGAAATCTCAATTATCCGGCTCGATGCTCGATCTGGCATCTTTTCGATCCAAGAAGCTATTTAATCGTGGATCGCCATTAATTAAGTGTAAGAGAGGTAAAAGACGATGAATCATCCCGACCGCGTATTCTCCTTCAAGGAGATCGAGAGCGAAGACGACCTGGTGGAAGCGATGACCGGCCACAAGTGGCCTCTTTGCTACAGCTTTTATCATGGAAAACACCTTTACCTGAGCGACGGCGAGAGCGAGGATGCGCCGGAATACTCAGTCGTAACCATCGACAAGACTGAGGGCCACCACGGCATCCACGGTCGCGAGGTGGGAAGGATCAAGCCTACAGGCATGAAGGCCGACGAGGTGCATAAGTTCATCCAGGAGATGAACGCGGGCCACTACAGCAGCGAAAATCCGATCGAGGTTGTGGCCGAGCCAAAGTGGCACCACAGCTGCCAGCTCTGTCGGCTGGACGAAGAAGAGTAATCCGATGCATCCGGTCTGGCCTGGCACGAAGCAGCCACGCCAGATCATAGGTCACAAATCCCTGCATTCTATATTTTATCTCTAATCTACATTTGATGAGCTTGCTGGCGATTTTTTAAGCCAATTCCACTCCAGAAAGAATTCTACGTAGATTATTTTATGAGCATGTGATGTGATGAAGCTCTCGGGAGGAATGCTAATTCGTGCCAAATCCGCTTTGATTTTTGCAGTTTTAATCCTGATATGCATGCCGTTTCTGGCGCAAGCGCAGGCCGACGATGTCGATCTGTTGATCGAGACCCTCAACACCGGCAACATCAGCGCCAGAGTTGCGGCAGCCGCCGCCCTGGGAGAAATGAACGATACGCGAGCGATAGATCCTCTGATCCGAGCTTTGGAGGACAAGGAGTTTGATGTGGAATACCAGGCTGCCAAGGCCCTGGAGAAAATAAGAGAGCCAGCCGTAGAGCCGCTGATCCGCGCTCTGAAAGATAACAATTCCAACGTCAGATGGGAAGCGGCAGACATCCTCGGAGCAATCGGCAATAGCTCGGCTGCCGATCCTCTGTTTGAAGCCACGAAGGACAAAGATAGCATAGTGCAAAAGGTGTCGGCCCAAGCCCTTGCAAAATTCGGTGATATCAGAGCAACAGAGCCGCTGATCGAGCTTCTGAAAAGCGATTCGGCATGGGATAGAGCAGATGCCGCTGACGCCTTGGGTGAGTTGAACGACTCCAGAGCCGTCGAGCCGCTCATTTCGGCATTGGATGATGAAAAAGGCTTTGTGCAGGAATCAGCAGCAGAGGCTCTGGGCAAAATCAGAGATGCCAGAGCTGTTGAGCCCCTTATCCAGGCCATCAAGTACAATAGCGATTATGCGGTGCAAGAAAAATCAAGAGACGCGCTGATCGAGATCGGAGAGCCGGCCACGGATGCGCTGATTGTGGCATTAAATGACAGCGATAAATGGGTTCGATATCATGCCGCATACTGCTTGGCCTATGCAAATGATGCAAAGGCCATCGGCCCGCTGGAATATGCGCTTTCCGATGAAGACAAGGATGTAAGGGAGATGGCGCAAAATTCCGTCTTGAGGTTGGAGGAGGCCGTAGAGTCGAAGGAAGAACTGGTGGATCATTCCGAATACAACACCACGGAAAACCTGGCGGCAAATGTTGACGATACAACTATCGAAAACGAGACGGAAAACGTGAAAATGAAAACGCACGAAAATGAGACATCATACGAAAACGAAACATCAAGCGAGAATGAGACACTTGCGGGAAATGAGACACGGGGCGATGAGGAATTAGGAAATGAATCGGACCCTAGGGAGTACTGGAGCTACGAGAATCACGAGTTCGGATTTACCCTGAGATTCCCTGATGACTGGAAGGATCAGGATGCAGATTCGAACAGCGCAGGAATGATTGTGGGATTCCTGGCACCGGGAGAGGATGTGGACGGGCCGAATTGCTTCGTCGTGGTGCAATACGAAGACCTGCCTAAGCCTTACAGCGTGGACCAGTATGCTAAGGCAAGCCTGCAGAGCCTGAAGGGCGACCATCCCGACATCAATATAATCGAGGATCGGGAAGTGACAATCTCCAACCTGCCCGCCCGGGAGTTGGTCTACAAGGTCGATCAAGATGAGTATCAGGTCCTGCAGAGGATCGTGGTGAAGGATCAAAGAGCCTTTGTCATAACCTTCAATTCACTCTCTGAGAAGTATCCGCAACTGGAGGGCGATGCCAGGGAGATGATAGACTCGTTTGCGTTCTTTTGAGACTTGAGAGCGGGTGCCTGATTCTGAGCTGAGCATCCGCTTATTTTCTGCTGATTGGCCTCGTGTCTTGCATTTGGCTTATGGGCAAGAACGTAACCAATATTTTCAAAATTATAAATTATATTGTTTAAAATTTTAAATCGGATTGATATGTTATCGATATCCCGTGATACGGAATTTATTCTTATCTGTAAACACTACTCTGCACAAGGTTTATTTGCCATCAGGCGGATGGAAACGTCCATCAAATTATGAGGAATGCTATGCGACTTTCCATGGATTTGGAGCTGCAGGATATACCGGGGCAATTGCTGCTGGCACTGCAGCCCCTGAAAGAGAATAAAGCAAATATCATAAGTGTGGTCCACCACAGGGACCGCAAGACTCCCCGCGGCATGATCCCGGTCAGATTTGTATTGGAGATGGATCGATCCAAGATCGAAGCCCTCCAGACAAAGCTCAAAGAGAGCGGCATCTCCGTGGTTCGGGCGGGAGAGGATCGTTTCATGGAGTCCGTATCAGTGGTGCTGGTCGGGCACGTGCTGGACAGCGACATCGGCGATACCGTCAAGCGGATTGACTCCACCGGCTTTGCCGAGGTCATGGACCTGGCATTGACCATGCCGGGCGTCGATGAGCCGTCGTCCGCTTTCATGAAGATCCGCGCCACCGGCAAGGCAGAGATCCAGAAGGCTCTGACCATCCTGCGGGAAGTCGGCAAAGAGAAGAAGCTGCTCGTCATTGAGCCCATCGAGGCTGAGGCAGTATGAGAGACGTTAAGATTTCCCTGGTCGGTTACGGCATTGTGGGACACGGCGTGGTCGATGTCCTGAACCGCAAGAAGAAGGTGCTCCGGGACATGGGGCTGAATCTAAAGCTGATCAGCGTCAGCGACCACACCGGGACCGTCCTCGCCGAGGATGGAATCGACGCCGACAAGATCCTGGGTGAGAGGACCCTGGCCAACGTCGCCACGTCGAGCATGAAAGGCAAGGAGGCCATCGCTGCCATCGACTCCGATCTGATGATTGAGGTCACTCCCACCAATATCGTTCACGGCCAGCCGGGCCTGGGACACATGGAAGCTGCCCTCTCAAGCGGCAAGCACGTGGTGACATCGAACAAGGGTCCCCTGGTGGTATCCTACGGCAAGCTCAAGAAGCTGGCTGAGGACAACGGCGTCATGATGAAGTTCGAGGCCACCGTGGGCGGCACCATGCCACTCATCAGCCTGGTGGAGCGCACGCTCGTCGGCAACCAGATCTACGGCATCCGCGGCATCTTCAACGGCACCTGCAACTACATCTTGACCCGCATGACTGAAGAAGGCATAGCTTACACTCATGCTCTGAGCGAGGCTCAGGATATGGGAATTGCCGAGGCCGATCCCAGCTACGATGTGGAAGGCGTGGACACTGCCGGAAAAGTGGTAATCCTGGCCAACTCCCTCTTCAACATGAATGTGAAGTACAGCGATGTGGACGTAACCGGCATCACCGGCGTCACGCCTGAGGCACTGGCTCTCGCCAAGAAGCGGGGCTACGCCATCAAGCTCATCGGCGATGTGCCCGCCCTGACCGTGCGGCCCACGTTGGTTCCGCTGGACAGCCCCATTGCAGTATCCGGGACACTGAACTCGGCTGCCATCTACACGGACCTCTCCGGAACCATAACCGTATCCGGGCTTGGTGCAGGGTCGATCGAGACGGCCTCCGCCATCCTGACGGACATCATCAGCATCTACAGGACCAAGCGTATCGATACCATATTCTAAAAAAAGGTATGACCGGCTTTCTCGGCTTCGCAGAGCTTTGCGGGAAGGTAGAGAGCGTGTCCGGCTCTCTGGAGAAGATCGACCTAGCCAGCGCGTTCCTCTCCAATCTCGACGAAGCTGAGCTGGCCGTGGCCTCCAACTTCATCATGGGCGTGGTCTTTGCACCAAGCTCAGATCTGGTTTTAGGCGTTGGGCCGAGCATTCTTTACGAGGCCCTGGCGCGGGCCTGCGGCTGCGGGAGCGAGAAGATCTCCGAAATGCTGCGCGCCACCGGCGATCCGGGTCTCGTGGCTGCCATGGCTGCGGAAAAGAAGCGGCCCATCGGATTTGCTGCGTTTGCAGAAACCGATGCGCTCTCCATCTCGGATGTCTATTCTCGATTCCTGGCGGTGGCCCATGCCTCCGGCAAGAAGAGCCAGGATGCCAAGGTCAAGAATCTGCAGTTTCTCTTCTCCCAGGCCTTGCCCCTGGAAGCCCGCTACATCGCTCGCCTCGCCATCGAGGACATGAGAATCGGAATTGGCGAAGGAGGAGCACGGGATGCCATCGCCAAAGCGTTTTCCAGACCGGCAGAGGATGTGGAACGCAGCTACAACCTCACCAACGACATGGGACTTGTGGCGGTAAGCGCCAAACGCGGAACGCTCTCGGAGCTTGGCGTAATGCTCAACCATCCCATCAAGATGATGCTGGCGCAGCTCTCCGAAGGCATTCCGGCGGCGATGAAGGAACTGGGGACCGCGGCAGTCGAATGGAAGTACGACGGCGCTCGCGTGCAGATTCACAAAGACGGCCAGAAGGTGCGCATCTTCACCAGGCGTCTGGAGAATGTAACCGCATCCTTGCCGGAGATCGTTTCTGCCGCAAAAACCAAAATACGTGCCACGAACGCTATTCTGGATGGAGAAGCCGTGGCTATAGGCAAAGACGGGCGGCCTGTGGCATTTCAGCAGATCCTGAAGCGGTTTCGCAGAAAATACGATGTGGAAAAGCTCGCCGCCCAGATTCCTCTGCGCCTGTTTCTCTTCGATATCATATATCTGGAGGATAGAAGCGTCGTTGACAAGCCCCTGACGGAAAGAAGAAAGCTTTTGCAGGAGACTGCCGCCGACCCGACGCTGCTTGCCGATCAGGTTCTTACCGGCGATCTGAATGAGGTTGAGGAGATCTACAAGAAGGCGCTGGAAGCTGGGCACGAGGGTCTGATGCTCAAGAACCCGTCCTCGGTTTATGCGCCGGGAAAGAGAGGCAAGAACTGGCTGAAGATCAAGCCGGTGATGGAGACCCTCGACCTGGTGGTCATCGGCGCGAAATGGGGCGAGGGCCGGAGGGCCAGCTTCCTTGGCTCCTATCGCCTGGGCTGCATGGAGACGGAGACGGGCCGCATCCTGGATGTGGGCTGGGTGGCCACCGGCCTGACCGATGAGGCATTGTCTGACCTCACCGAGATGTTCAAGGACCTGATCGTCGTACAGAAGGACATGGAAGTGGAGCTGAAACCGGCGGTGATCTTCGAGGTGGCCTACGAGGAGATCCAAAAGAGCCCCAACTACTCATCCGGATATGCCCTGCGCTTTCCCCGGCTGGTAACGGTCCGAGACGACAAGTCTTTGGACGAAGCCGACACCATTGAGAGGGTGACATCTCTGTACAAGGTCCAGAGGGGCAGAAGCACCTCTGCATGATTTAGATTAGAACGATATCGAATATATGTTAAATAATTTAACTGATCCAAATAACTCAAATAATCTGAATAAATTCAAAAAATCCAATATCTTGCGCAAATTCAATAATCCAATGAACCATTATTTCATACAAATCCAATACGATAAATTCTGATTCTGAAAAAGGCATGAGCCAACGGCGAACGGAGGTTTAGGGATGATAATATTCAAGAGGCTGGAAGAGCTGAAGGATGAGGACATGAATGGCCTCTTCTCCAGAGAGGTGGGCATTCAGGATGTAATCGCCGATGTGAACGACATACTCGTTGAGGTCGGGTCGAAGGGAGACGAAGCCCTCTTCAAGTACACGGAGAAGTTCGAGGGCGCAAAGCTCAATGATCTGCGAGCAAGCCAGGACGAGATCGATGCCGCATACGATATGGTGGACGAGCGAATCCTGGAGGCTCTGGCCCAGGCGGCGGACAATATCTTTGCCTTCCACTCCGCCCAAAAGGAGCACGAACTGTGGATGACCGAAGTCTCCCCCGGCGTCTCCGTCGGCCAGAAGGTCGTGCCCCTGGACTCAGTTGGTGCCTACGTTCCCGGTGGCCGGGCATCTTATCCCAGCTCCGCCCTCATGAATGTGATACCGGCCAAGGTGGCGGACGTTTCAAGGATAGTAGTATGCACGCCCCCCAAATCGGACGGCTCTATCACGCCTTTAACGCTCGTCGCCGCCGATATGGCCGGGGCCGATGAAGTCTACAAACTGGGAGGCGCTCAGGCCATCGCAGCCATGGCTTTCGGCACGGAGACCATTGAGCACGTCAGCAAGATCGTGGGGCCGGGCAATGTCTACGTTACCGCAGCCAAAATGCTCGTTCGGGGCACAACGGAGATCGACTTTCCGGCAGGCCCAAGCGAGGTTCTCATCATCGCCGACCGGACGGCAGATCCCGGCGTCATCGCCGCAGACATGATCGCTCAGGGCGAGCACGATCCCAAGGCAATTTCCGTTCTGGTGGCTACGGACGATCTCCTGGCCAGCGCCGTGGCGGAAGAGTTGAAGATCCAGTCTGCAACAGCGTTCCGCAGCGATATCATTGAACAGAGCCTGGACCACAGCGCCGTTCTGGTGGCCAATGACCTCGATGAGGCGGTGGACTTCGCCAACGCCTTTGCGCCGGAGCACCTGGAGATCATAACCAATGACCCCATGAACGTTTTCCGGTCCATCCGCAACGCCGGCAGCGTCTTTTTGGGCGGCTTCACGCCCGTGGCTGCGGGCGACTACGCCAGCGGCACGAACCACGTGCTTCCCACATCCGGCTATGCCAGGGTCTTTTCCGGGCTTAACGTGGACCACTTCACCAAGAAGATCACAGTGCAGATGATCACTGACGAGGGTCTGCTGGGACTGGAAGAGACGATAACGACTCTGGCCGAGGCGGAAGGGCTCAAGGCGCACGCGGAGTCGGTGAGGAAAAGGCTGGAGCCGAGGCAGAGTTAAAGCTCCTGAAAATCTCTTTTTACAACAAGATATGTCCGAACACCTCTTGGAGATGGCCGGAGCCCTCATCAGGGTGAAGGACGGAAAGATCGAAGTCCTTACTGAGCCGCGGGTTCGCTTCTGTCCCCTGCGATTCGGTCTTTACGGCATAAAGATCGAGAGCCGTGAGACGGTAGCAAGCACGCTGCGCTCGCACATGCAGGAGCTTGGCATGTACGGTCCGGGCCGCGTCCTGGAATTGCAGGAGAAGCCCGTCAGCTTCGGGGCCTCCGAGATCCTGACGGATGCCATGAGCGAGGGGCTGGTGGATGCGGCGGTGCTCGTTTGCGAGGGCGTGGGCACGCTCGTTACCGCAAGGCCGGAGGTCTTGCAAGCAGTCGGGGCGCACATGACGGGCCTCCTCAAGACCGAGCCGATAAATGAGATTCAGGACGGCCTCGAAGAGAGAGGATGCTTGTTGCTCGACCGGCAATGCAGCATCGACCAGGTCCCGGGCTTTGAGATAGCCGTGGCGGCAGGATTCAAAAAGATCGCAGTAACCGTGGCAGGCGCTAGATCTCAGGATGCCGCAGCTTTGCGAAAGCTCGGGGCGGAATTGGGCGTTCGGCCCATTATTCTCGCAGTTCACACCACCGGCATTAGCAATCAAGATGCTGAGGCGCTGGCGGAGAGCTGCGACCTCGTCTGGTCCTGCGCCTCGCGTGCGGTGCGTGAAGTCATCGGGAAAGCGGCGAAGCTGCAGATCGGCATCTCCATTCCCGTCTTTGCCCTCACCGACGAGGGCAAGCGGCTGATCCTGAACCGCGCTCTGCACTTCCCTGAAAGCCTGGTCATGCACCGGGCGAGCTTGCCACTGGCACCGGATGGCAAACAGCCGGAGCCTTTGATTTAGGTTTTGGGATCATTCATGCCACTGCCGCTCAGACCGCAATCGACGTTTTCGGCGAGGCCTCTGCTCGCACTCTAATCCTCGTCGCAGCGGGCCAGCGTCTGCGCCTTAATCTGCAGCATCTTCTCCTTGCTCACGAAGACCTCCACCAGGCGCAGGGCAAACTCCAGGGCAGTTCCCGGCGAGCGGCTGGTGATGAGGTTTTTGTCCACCACTACCCGGTCTTCTGAAAACTGGGCACACGCCGCCACCTGGGCCTTGCCGGAAGGGCTGACCGTGGCTTTGCGGCCCTGCAAGACTCCGGCCTTGATGAGAACCGATGGGGCTGCGCATATCGCCGCGACGTATTTTCCCGCTTTATCCATCTCCCGCGCCATTGTCAGGATGCGCTCGTCGTTTCCCAGGGCGATGAAGCCGGGCGAGCCGCCGGGCAGAACCAGGCCGTCGAAATCCCTAAAGTCAATTTTATTCAAGCTGGTATCCGGCAGCACTGAAATTTTATGAGAGCCTTGCACCAGTCCTTCTTTTAAGCCAGCCGTCACGACCTCAACATCGGCACGCCGCAAAATGTCGATGACATCGACGGCCTCAATCTCCTCAAAACCCTCTGCCAGGGGGATCAGAATTTTCATGTCTCTCCTCAGCAAATAATTGGCTGCAATATCTTAAATCTATTACCATTATCGACCGCAATAATTACTTTTTTCAGTTTTTTGGTTTCATAATTTGTGTGAACGAGGCACAAACAGCTTTTTATAATTCCTTGCAAGGGCTTTCTAATGCCAAACGGATTCGAACGAGCGCCTCAGAGCACCTCAATCATAGCAAAGATTTGCCGCAAGTAAATGGCGGCGAATACGGAGCCAAAACAAAAACGACAGGCAGATGTTGGTCATGGATATTAAAAACTCAAACAACATGTATCTGATGCTGATGTATGTCTATTTGAAGGCCTATCAGGATGCACTCTCAGACTTCGAGTATGCCGTCAAGGATTCCAGTTATGTGGACCTGGCGCTGATGTCGGTCCGGCAGAAATACGGCGAGAAGATCGACCGGATTGCCAGCGAGCTTTCCGCATGAATCTTTGAAGCGGCTTTTCTTTAGCACGGGTCCGCAAGAGCATCAATTTTCACTAACTGTCGGACCTCCAACTATTCTTTATCATCACAGGAGTATTCATGTCATTCCCAGCTCGCGGATATCCTTCCTCTAACTATCAGAGTTTAACACCAGAGAGAGCAAGACTGGGAAAAAAATGAGTGAGAAAAAATCATAATTCGTTGAGACGAGAACAATAATAATCTACAAGCTCGCCATTATTATCGGGTCCTATCATGATCTGCCTGCGGTGCGGCAATTGCTGCCGTTATCTGGACATCTTCGTGATCAATCCGAGATCTATTCTCCCGGACGGCACTCTTGATCCCCACGATCCCGAATGCATGATCTTCAAGCCTGAGGGAGACGTCTGCCCCCATCTCACTTGCGATGGAGATGTGGCTGTTTGCACCATCCATCACCTGCCATGCTACCAAGGGACGCCCTGCCGGCAGTTCGAGCAGCTTGGTCCGGAGGATGAGGTCTGCATCATGAGTGGTTACTTCGAACATTGCCTCATGTTTTCGGCAAAGAAAGTGAGGAATAAACCAGACTAATGCTTGCTTTCCAGAGCCTCCGCCAGCCCCGGCACTTCTCCAGCGCCCGCAGGCACGCAGAGGCTCGCGCCCTCGAAATCCTTTCCGATGGGCTCGAACCTGCCGCCCAGATGCTCCGCCAGGAACGCCTCGGCGACGGCGTAAAAAGAT
>RPOO01000063.1 GCA_003857025.1 Methanothrix sp. | reverse complement strand
CTATGCAGCTCATCCTGTGGGCCCCGGCGGTCGCGTGGGCTCCAATGGCATCGGCTACGCTCGCCACGATGTCCACATTCCCGCAGACCTCGTAGACCCCATCCTGGTCCTTCTGGAAGTACCCAAGCGGCTCGCTGGCATTCTTCCCGGCATCATCTTCCCGGAAGGCGATATCCCTCACCTCTGGGGGCTCGCCGTAGTCTGGCCTGGGCTCCAGGAGGAGCAGAGGGTTCTGCAGACCGGGCACATAAACCCCGTCGCCGATGTCGTCGCCCACTATGGCAAAGTGCAGGTGGGGCTGGATGAAACCGCTATCGTCGCTCTGCTTTATCCTGCCTACCAGATCCCTGGCGTTGAGCCTCGCGCCGTCCTTCTTGAGGCTGTCCAGGATGGCGATGTGGGTGTACTGGATGATCTTGTTCGAGTAATCTCCCTTGATGAATAGAGTCTCATCGGTCTGCCCGGCCCTATTCTTGTCCGACCGCACCACGGTTCCCGTCTCCACAGCGTAAACGCCCTCGCCAATCCTGCCCGGGATGTCCACGGCGTTGTGGATGCTGTCGATGCTGTAGTCTCCGTATCCCAAGATAACGGGATGGGCGGCATCGACGGGCCGCAGGGGCCAGGACATCCCCACCGCCGGTCCAAAGAAGCCGGGAGAGCCATGCTCCGGGAAGTATACCGTCTGGTTCTTCTGATTCTTGAAGAAGAAATAGTATTGATACTCGCCCAAGGGGAGCTTCGTGGTGTACTCGTACCTGATCCCGGACCTGGCGTCTCCTGATGCTCTGGCCATGCCCGCGTAGGAACTGTCGAAGATCTCCCTGGTCCCGTTGAAGCCGGTGATGCGCATGTCAGCCGAGGCCGGCAGATCTCCGTCCTCATCCCTGTAGATCACGCTGAAGGTGTAGTCGTCGATGGACCTGCCCGACTGGGGGGTCACCGTCCCGTTAGAGAGGACTGGCTGATGGATGTCGCTCTGCTTCAGACGGAAGCCGTACTCGCCACAGAGGGTTATGACCTTCGAGGAGTTGTTCAGCCCGAGAGCGGTCCAGTTCCTGTCGGGGGCTGCAGTGCGGGCATAGACCTCCACGTAGTCGCCTGCAGCCGGAGACCAGCCAGATGGGTAGAAGCTGCCCGCTGGTGTGGAGTTGTCCCCGCAGAATGACCTGTTGAGCAGGATTATCTCGTCTCCATCCAGGATCTCGGACTCATTGAAGGTCTGGTTGATCCAGATCACGCTGATTTTGTAGGCTGCGATATTCGAGCCGTTGCCTGTGAGAGAGCCCTTTATGGTTCCGTTGAGCTTGACGTCACTGATTTCAGCCCTGGGTCCTGCAATTGCTCCTGCGACCTTTGCCTGGCTCTTTCGCACCAGATCCTCGACCTGTGGCCTGTCCACCTCCGGAGAATTGAAGCCCTGGTACTGCCCCGGCACCCGGATTACCCTGGTTCCGTATTTGTCCTGGAACGCATTATCCAGGACATATTCGCCGACCCGGTCTCCAATGAGCAGACCAGACGTTAGGGCACGCGGCGCATAATCTCTGGCGTCTTTGGCGAGCTGGCTTCTTTCAACAGCTTTTACGACCTTTTCAGCGGTAGTTGATTTGAGGGACTCTTTAACATACCTAAAAGCATCATTCATGAACCCCGGGCTCTTGATCGCCTCCATCCCTTTGCCCATTCCACTCAGCTTTGCTGCAATGCCTGAGGCAGCCTTGGTTGCGCCGCACGCCACGACTCCATCGCTAGCTCCCTGGACTCCTGCGAATGCTATCTCGCTCAGGTCGAGTGATTCTCTATTTCCTGCAACCATCTCAAGAGTCTGCACCCCGGATTCGATCAGGGCGCCCTCTCCCACTCCAACTACGACTGCAGAAATGACCGCAGGCCCGACGGCTGCGGTGACTCCTCCGGCTACTCCCGTCTTGCCTGTCTCATAGGCCACGTCAGCCCAGTCGACCTGACATTTTCCAGGCTGAAGTGCCTCTAGCAGCGATAGCCTCTGTTGATAGAGGCACTGGTGTGCCAGTTCGGTGCTGCTCCCGATTACAGATCCGACAGCGGCTCCCACGAGCACATGCAGCCATGGGCTATTTGGCTCTTGCAGCGTGAAATTGCCGTAGGTTGCGTTATAGATCACTCTGCCCGGGAGCGAGATTGATTCCGTGTCGGAGACCGAGTAGTTGACCCAGTCCTGAGCCGATTGGCTGATCCGGTCATTGAACGGACTTATGAAATCAATGTTGATGGTTTCATTGGCCCCAAAAGACGCATTCAGGGAATAGATGCCGATATGCAACCTGCCGTTCAGTGTCTGATTGACCGAGCCTCTCGCATAGGTTAGATTATAAGTCAAATTATATATCCCAGGACTCATGTCCGCGGACTCAAATTCAAAGGGCATCAGCAGCGAGGAGCCCCTGTCAAGTGACTTGACAGAGGTGTACGAAGGAGTAACTTTCAAGCCTTCATTCTCGCTCCGGATGGTCAGATTAATCTGCTGCATATCATTTCCTGCATTGGAGAGATTCAATCCCAGGAAAAATCTGTCTGTGGAGTTTGCCCAGACATGAGTGTAGTTGAACAGCCCAGGGGCACATACGGGATTGAAGGGGGATGACACCAGGTAAATGGTGTCATTGACCAAACCGCCCTTGTAAGTCTGCAGATTGCCTATCAGCCCGTCCTCCTGGAACAGCTGGCCGAAGGGGCGGACATAAAAGGACGAGTTGTATAAACTGAGCCCAGCTAGTCGATCCTTGATCATTAGGTTATATCTGCCAGTCGAGAGGTTATTCAGAGTAACCTGTGCTGGTTGAATTGTATAGTCAGTATGGTTTCCTCCTGTTTTGACACTAAATGCCTCAATGGTGATGGTATCTCCAGTGATGTTTGTATCATTAATCAGGAAGGCAGCTGAGGTGTTATTGTAGATGGCAGCCATGCTGACGACGACCGTCTCCGGTAGGATTTGCTCAGGAAGGACGATTAGAGCCTCGGGCATCGTAGTGACTAGATTAACCTCATTTATTTGAGACTCATTCCCTGCAGTTAGGTTGCTGGATCGATTGGCCGAGATCAACGCAGTGTCATTGACAGAATTCAATTCGGTGTGATTCGCTTGAATCAATGTTGTATTGCCCAAGGGAGCCAGCTGGGTGTCATTCATCGGAACTGACGTTAGGTTGTTTAGAGGAACTGATGTAGTGTTATTGATAAGGTTCGTCTCAGGATCCTGGCATGAGGATGGAACAATTATTAAGAGATACAACCAAACTAGTATTAAGATATGACTCAGTTTCCACTTGCAATCGATAAAATTAAAGCTATTATGAAAATAAAACCTTTTATCTTTTTTATTAGATGAAATTTTGCCTTCTTGCATATTTTTCCCTCACGGATCGACGATTCAGAACCTGACTATTTATCATTTTTGGTGATTTTTGCCTTAAAAGAATCAAACGAATGAGATTGATTTTTATCTGAAGTCAGCAAGATACCTTCTCCTCTGGAGATTATGGCTCTAAAAAGAAGAGAGGAGACCATTTTGGGAGCACACAGATTTCCAGATCTACATATAGGCAGAGACGGCTTCGCGAAATCAGCGGATAACAAAACAAATAGCATAAACAAAGCAGGAAAGAGTAGTTCTGGAGAGCCAAGGCCCCACAGATGCGTGTTCTACTCTCTCCTGCCAATGACGAGGCAGGCCACTGCCAGACGGCCGGTTATGGCAAAGACGCGCATAATTCCGGCTGGGATTTCATCTCGTTCTCCGCCTTCGCAGCCTCAGTTACATTCTCATTAGGGATTGACGGGAGATAATTTACGCAGTTTCCAAAGGCAATGTCCGGAATTAGCCTGCGTTCGATAGCGATTTTCAGGTGACGCCGGCGAAAACTTGTATACTTTATATCCCGTCAACGACTAAGCCGCTGTTTGCCTATCCTGGAAAGAATAATGCCACATACCTAATTAAAAATAACAGATCCCAAAAATAGAAATCCGCAGGCAAGCCCATCCTCGCCCACCTGCCCTTCCCCCTTGCTTCTATCTCGCTGTGTAAGCTTCAATTTCCACATTGTTCGACTCGTTCGCCTCATCCACCTGGTTCATGAAGTCTGCCGTGGCGCGATACGTAAAGGTTTTGCCCTTGGGCACCGTGTGGTCAAAGGTGCGAGTTATGCTCATAGCAGCCATCGAAGGATCATTGACCAGATTGGGCACTCCGGCACTGCCGAGTTGTGTGAACGCGGCGAATGGTTTGTCATTCCACTCCAATTTGACCTTGAACGGACCCGTGTTGGTAATCGGGTTGGCGTTCAACAGTATCACAGTGATGCGCACATTGTCCGCGGTCGCCGTTGAGCTGATGCGATCCACTTTAACGTCGTTGATCACGATGTCCGGTTTCATAGCTACTGTCGGAGGCTTTTCTCCGGCTCCAGTGCTTACTGCGGCGGCAGATGCAAACAGCACTGCCAGCAGTCCCGCAACTACTATCAAATTGCGCATTGTCTTCATCTAATGGTCCCTCCCTGACTCACGGGAAACAACAGTTACGGTTATCTGAAATTAACCTGATTGATAGATGATTATTTAGATAAAGGTTTCTGTCTTTTTCAATTTTTACAGGAGATAAAAAATATCCTAGGTAGTATCCATTGGCTATCGGTTTAGAAGAATATGATTAGATAACGAATACTATTATAATTCGGGTACTCGATGACATTCTTGCCCAAAAAAATTCGTAATGCATCATAGTTTATTGCCCGACTTCGCGGCTTCGCGTGAGGCCCTTGCATAGGTTCACGCGAAGGCGCTATAGCCGCGAAATCCCATAAATCCCGACCAAAAAAGGAGAATAATGAGAGCAACAGACCGAATAAAGCAATTCAGCTCCTCCGCCCTCAATTCTCGCCCTATTCACTCCCAATTCCATTCGCGCTCGATTCTCACAGCATCTCTCTTCTCAATTCCGCCCCTGTTCGCATCGACAGGTATGCAGCCGGGATATCGAAGACCGTTTTGGCTCCGATATTTCCTTCCCGGTTCATCCTGAAAGCCGCGCGGGCGTATGCCAGGAGAACGGATGCCGTAAACGCCGGATTGCTCTCCAACTTCAAGGAAAACTCGATGACGTGCCGGTAGCCTTCCGCAGTTTTGCCGTTGCGCATGACGAATCCTCCGTGAGGCATCTCGGCATGATCCTTGTCCATCTCCGCCTGGGAGATGAAGATCACCTTCGTCTCGTAATCGGCAAAGTAGTTGGGCATGCTCTGGATGTCTTTTGCGATCTTCTCCCGGTCCGCTCCTTCCTCCGCCACAACGTAGGCGTCCCGCAGGTGCTTTTCCCTTGTGGGAAGCTGCGGCTCACCCCCCTGCCGGACCTTTTCCACAGCGGCTTTGATGGGGATGGTATACTGCCTTGCATCCTGCACTCCTTCCAGCTGCCGGACGGCGTCTGAGTGGCCCTGGCTCACTCCCGGCCCCCAGAAGGTATAAGCCGAACCGACCGGAAGAACGGACTCCTCGATCACACGCAAAAGAGAGAAAAGCCCCGGATCCCAGCCTGTGGAGATTACCGCCGTTTTCCCTGCATTCCTGGAGACGAGGTCCAATTCGTCGAAGTACTGCGGAATCCTGGCATGAGTGTCATAGCTGTCCACAGTGTTGAAGATGGCCGCCATTGCCGGACCCTGCTCGGGCAGGTCCTTGGCCGAGCCGCTGCAAAGAACCGCCACATCGATTTGGTCGCGATATTTTAGGGCATTGTCGATCAGGTCGACCTGAAGTCCCTGTGTTTTAGGCTTGATCAGCTCCGGTGGCCTGCGCGTCAGGATTGCCGCGATCTCCATGTCGGCATTTTGCCCGATGGCCTTTTCCACTGCCTTTCCGATATTTCCATAGCCTACGATCCCTATCCTAATTTTGTCCATCCGATCTCTCCCAGTTGCGATAAAAACCTCGAAGAAGCCAAGTAACGCGGGAGTTAATTTATGTTTTGTCCGCACCGCCCTTCTCCTTCTGTTCCTTCACCAGGCCTCCGTAAGCCACCCCTGCTTCCGTCAGCAAGATCTTGTCATCGTGCACCTCGATCAGCCCCGCCAGCTCCAGCCGGTGCAGGTGGTATTCAAGCATGTTCGGCCCGACGGCTGCCTCAATCTCCGGCACGGAAAGGACGCCCTGGTTCATGAGGATGATCATATTCCTGCGAATCGGGCTCTCCAGGGCGTGATGCACCAGAGCCATCTCTTCCGGCGACTCGGGCTTGGCTTTGCGTCCCATCTTCATAAAAAGAGTTAGGCGGGATGGGACTATCACTTTTTCGCTTGATTCTTACTGCGGTCAATCGCTAAGCACCTGGACTTGTATTGCCGGTCTGTGGGCTGCCGCCATTTGCCGGAGGCTGGGTGCCATCTGCGGGCGGCGTACCGCCATTGGCCGGAGGCTCTGTTCCTTCAGCCGGTGATGTGCCGGCACCGTTTCCTGGCTGCGTGCCATCTGCTGGTTGAGTGTTGGTACCGCTTCCTGGCTGAGTGCTGTCAGCCGGTGGTGTTGTGCTGCCGTCAGCAGGAGCTTTATTTCCATCAGCCGGTGGTGCGTCGGCGCCGTTTCCTGGCTGCGTGCCATCAGCTGGTTGAGTGCCGGTACCGCTTCCTGGCTGAGTGCTGTCAGCCGGTGGTGTTGTGCTGCCGTCAGCAGGAGCTTTATTTCCGTCAGCCGGTGGAATGCCGCTATTGGCCGGAGGCTCTATTCCGTTTGCCGATGGTGTGCCGCCGTTGGGTGCAGGTTTTGAATTATCCGGCTTGTTTTTGGGCTCCGGAGGCTTTTTGGGCGGCAATTTGACCGGAACGTAATCAATAGGCACTCCATTCTGGTATGCCTCGCAGACCAACCTTCCCAGTATGTCGTATCCCTGGATTTCAAAGGTCAGCTCCTTGCCGATGTAATTTTGCATAGCTGCCGCAGTTGCCTGGTCGGAAAGCAGAATGGTTGTAACTCCCGTTATGCCCAAGGCATTCGACGACGCAATGTTTACAGTCGCAACGCCTTCGCTGCTCATGCTCAATACGGTTCCCGTCAGATCGTTATAAGCTGCCATGGCTCCGGGCATAGATAGGAGAACTGCCAATGCCAGCCCTACGAACATCAATCCGATTTTCATTTTTCATCATCTTCTAATATTTATATGCACAATTTATATGCACACATGCCTACTTCTCAGCGAACCATCATGCTATGCAAATGGAGTCGTGTCGAATGCACAGAGAATGCCGAGACGATTTGATTGCGGCGTTAATTCTCAGCACTGGAATTGCGCTATTTGGGAATGCGGGCGCGCCCTGGAGTATGCAAAGAATGCTATGCATGGGAAGATGGAATGACCCCACGGCACTTCTTTTTAGATAGGAAGCAAGCATCCCGCATTCAAGACAGATTAATGCAAAGCGGCTTCGTCCGAATTCGACAAATCCTACCTTCCATGAACGATATATGAAACTGTAGCCGAACGAACGATCTATCGCAACAGATTTTCTGGAATCGACTATCATTTGGCTTGTAAATTGGATTATTTTAGATCAAAAACAGTGATTATAGTTCAATTTCAAAATTAAACTATGATTAAGAATTAGTTTCAGATTTCTAACTGAAATAACTTATTGAAGATCAATTCGAGCGTGCTAAATGAAGATCCGGGGCGTGATGGCCTGCAAGGAAGACGTTCCAGAGTATGTGCGCCGGATGCAGAAGAAGCTGTTCGAGGCCCTAAGCGAGGCGAGGAGCCAAGAGGAGATCGCAATTTTCAACGCATCAAAAATTCCGGCTACTATGCCTAATTTAGGTCCCGGTTACATATTAAAGACTTGCTTCGACGCGCTTTTGCCTGCTCGCCGCCTCCACAATCCCGATCTCCTCCTCCGTCAGTGCGTACAGCTCGTACACCAGAGCGTCGATCTGCCCGTCCGTGCCTTCGATCTGCCCGTCCGTGCCTTCGATCTGCCCGTCCGTGCCTTCGATCTGCCGTTGCAGCGCGGTCTTCTTGTGGCTCGTTCGGGTGGCGGCCAGTTGAAGCATCAGATAGAAAAGCTTGCTGCAAATGCATCAGGTGCAAATAAGTTTATATGCGCCTTTCTTTGAACGGATTGTAGATCTCCAAATTGATCAGCATTGAGAAATCATCTTCGTTTCTTGTGACCAGTGCAAGATCGTTCATCAAAGTGGTAGCTACAATTAGAGCATCTGCCAACTTTATGCTACAATTTCTCCTAAGGTCTATCGTCAAATCGGCCAATTCATCATCAACAAATATAATGCGGAAAAGGAAGGAAACCGGGAAACGCAGTAGAGCGTCTCAAGCACAGGCCCTGGCAATCATCTCTTCCAGTCTCTCCAACCGCTCGCCAGGTTCCTGATTTTGCTGCTTTACCCAAGACTTAAGCTTCTGGATTGGCCGGTCGCCGTCGATGATTTCCCTGGCCTTATCCACGCCGTCCTTGAGGCTTGCCGCATGTCGGGTGATATACAGCAGCGGCGCGGCATTCAGGCATACAATCTCCTTTCTGTGGCCCTGCTCTTTGCCTGAGAGAACTCTTAGCAGGCTCATCGCTTCCTCTTCTCGGTTCGATCTGTAGAGGATGGAAGCCTCCTCGCCCACCTGGACGCCGAGATCGCCGCCAAGAATTGTGGACTCCCGGATCTCGCCGTCCTCGGTCAGCTCCGCCACGAAGCTTGGCCCGATGGTGGAAAGCTCATCCATGCCCCTGCAGCCGTCCGCGCTGCGGCCATGCATGACGATTGCCCTTTTGTAGCCGATTTCCCGCATCGCTTTTGCTATGGGGAGCACCATGTCTTGAGAATAGACTCCTCGCACTCCGTAAGACGGCAGGGCCGGATTGGCCAGGGAACCGGCGATGTTAAGAACGGTGCCGAATCTGATCTGAGAGAGGATTCTGTAGAGCGCCTGAGGGTGAACCTTGCCGCTCATGCCGTTGAAGATGCCGATTCCTGCGTTCTCGATGGACCGCTTCACCAGCGACACATCGCACTCGACGTCGACGCCGAGCGTCTCCAGGATATCTACTGCGCCGCATTTTGAGGTGATCGCCCGCGCTCCGTGCTTGGCCATTTTGATGCCGTCGGCGGCGGCCACGATGGATGCGGCGGTGCTGATGTTAAATGTCTTGATGGAATCCATGCCGGTGCCGCAGTTCTCGGCCAGAGGGCCGCTTACATCCGGGCGAACCTTGACGGTATCAATTTCATAAATCGCTTCCCAGATGCCTGCAATCTCTTGAGGAGTTGCGCCCTTGGCGGTGATGGCCGCCAGGAATGCGCCCTGCTGCAAGTCCGGCTGCTCGTTCTTGAGGATCTGCCGGAACAGGTCTCCTGCCTCTTCTCTGGTCAAATCCCGGCCTTTGATCAGAGCATCAACTTTGCTTCCGAAGTATCTCAAATTCTCTTCCATTCTTCAGTACACCCTCTCGTCCATCTTTTTCATTCACTTTCCAGGATGCCAGGAAAATTATCATCAAAATCTATCTTCAAGATCTATTTTCAAGATCTATTTTCAAGATCTATTTTCCACAAACAACCGACTTCATACCCGATCGGTCGGCAGAATGATTCAACGCATCATTGATTTTTTCAAGCCTCGCTCGCTTGGTTATGACCCAATTTGCTTTGATCTTCCCCGAGGAGAGCAGCTCCACTGCCTTGCGGTTCTGGCGGCTGGAGCAGCCGTAAGATCCTGTGATCGTCAGCTCCCGGTAGTGTATCGTGCGAAGATCCATCAGCTCGCTGTAGTTCCCTGGCCCGGGACCGGAGAAGATGCAAATCCTGCCGCCGGGTGCAAGCAAACGGAAAAGACGGCTGTCGATATGGATCTGAGGTGCGGCCAGCATGACGACGTCAACTCTCGCGCCTTCTGTCTCGGAGAAAATGGTCTTTTCCAGCGAATCCAAGAATTCGGCCTCATTTCCGTCGGCGGAGATTACATCTGCATTCGTGTGTCTCTTAAGCTGCAAAATCCGGCTTTGCAGCTGCTCAACAACTATTACCTTCTCAGCCCCGGCAGCCTCCGCCAGAAGGGCATGAAGAGAGCCGATGGGACCGCCACCCAGGATTAGGACCCTATCGCCTCTGCAAACCGCTGCCATCTCCTGACCGTTGATGCAGCATGCCAGCGGCTCGGCCAGAGCTGCCAGCGCGGGATCGGTTCCTTTCGGCAGCAAATTCAAGCCGCGGGAGATGCACTGCCAGGGCAGGGCCAGCATCTCGGCAAAGCCGCCATCCTGATTGAAGCCCAGGATCTTCATCTCTTGGCAGCGGTTGTCTTCCTCTCGCTGGCAGGGGCGACATTTGCCGCAGGCGATTCCCGGCCAGACCTGAACCAGGTCGCCTTTGTCCAGGCCGCAGTCCCGATCGATCTCGGCGATCCTGCCCACGATCTCATGCCCCAGGATACGCGGGTAGGCCAGGTCTTTGTGGCCCATCTGCCTCATCTTGACATCCGTTCCGCACACGGCGCAGGCTGAGACCTCCAGGAGGGCTCCGCCTTTGGGGCACTGCGGGTCCTGCACTTCTTCCAGCTCCAGGCATCCTGGAGATTTCAGTATGGCCGCCAGCATATCTTTATTTCTTAGGCAATTCGACCGTCATCAGCACATGGTCGGTCTCTTCCACTAGCTTTTCACGCGGCACGCCATTAATTGCAGCCAGAAGCGCCGCGCCTCCCATGCCCACCCCCTCTTTGACGTAGCCCTGAGCATAGATTTGCACGGGAGGGATCTTTGAATTCTCCAGGCCCGGATCGGAGTAATAATAAGGCCTGCCCAAAGATTCCACAATCTCCTTGAAATTGGCCGTCTTGTCCTCCATGATGTATTTCGTGGTGGCGATGGAGATGTCGCCCTCGATTCCTAAAGCTGCTCCCAATGCCAGGACGGCTGCCATCTGCGTTCCACCGGCCAGCACGACCTTGGTTCCCGCCAGACCGCGCATGAGACCGAGCGCCGCAGGCATCATGGGGTCGCCGACCTCGGTGACGGCCCGCAGGGGATCGTTCTTGAGGCTTCCTTCCTTGATGCCGGCACGGGAAAATGCATCCATTACAACCTGAGTTTTCAGCCCCGTGGGATTGGTGGCAAAGCTGCTGCTCACGTTAACATCATAGCCGAGAGCCTTCAGGACGGCAAGAGCGGTTGTCGTGCCTCCGGCAATTGACTCGCCGATGAAGATGCAGTCCGAGAGCGTTGCCAGCTTCTTTCCGAGCAGCGTCGCATTTTCGTAAAGCATTTTGGCATCCGGCACTCCGGTCTGCTTTCGAATATCATTTCCGCCGACTCCGCCAAGTTCCACATAGGGAACCGCGGGCTTCTTGCGCAGGCCGGAGGCGACGAAGAGCGAGGGAATTTTGGTCAGGTTCAGGGCGGCTTTGGTGACGATGGCGGGAGTTGGCGAGCCTCCCGGAGCCTCGGGCAGCTCGGGCATGGTGATGATCTTGTTGGTCTCAACCAGCTCGGCATCAGCGCCGGGAGTGTAGTCGGTCAACTCCGGCGTTGTTCCCGCTGCGCTGAGGCCGGGAATTTTACCCGTATCTGTATTGGAGATAACGCAAAGGAAAAGGGGCCGCTTGGGCCTGAATTCGAAATCGGGGTAGATCCATTTCATGATCAAAGCCGAGGACTGCACCTATATGAAATCGACGCCAGCGGGCTTAATTTAAGAAAAGGCGGCTTTACTGGCGCACAAGTGATCTTTCCGCCAGTCATCCTTGCATCTGCAGGATACATGCTCTCCGCCATGCGCCGAATATAATCGTGGATCTTGCGGATAAGTTAAAATTCATCTGGTTGAATCTATCTCGCGATCTGTCTTGCATCGCCGCATCCACGGGCGAGATTATTATTGCAGGCAGATAATGATTATTCCTGGAAAAACGGCCCAGATCAGATTAACTTTTTCTCGCGCTCCAAGATCACTATCAGCTCTTTCAGCGTGAACTGATTCATAAGCTCCATGAAGCTGTCCATCTCCTCGTAAAATTGCCTTGCCTTGACCAGCATTGCCCTCATCTCTTCAGCCTCCTGGCCGTAGGGCTCCATATTTTTCTCCACTTGATTTAATGCCTGCAAGATCAAATGAATCTCTTCCCTGGCTGCGGATAGAACCACTGGCCTTATTGCCTCGGCGTCGGTCTCCAGGGAATAGCGATGCTGCTTGCCGTGATGGCTTTTGCCCACAGGGCCCACTATGCGAACAGCCATGCCGATGTTTTCCATGCAGCTCATGCTGGAGCGCACTGTGGTTTTGCTGTAGCCTGTCTTCTCGGCCAGCGTGTCAAGCGACATCGGTTCATCTTCCAGAAATAGGACGCCCCTCAGTATTCCCGTCGCATCGCTCCAGCCATTTTTTTCTGCTGATTTGATGCACGCATCGATGATCGGCTTCTTTAAAGCCATGATTTCCTTATCGTCCACAATATTCTGATCGAACACAAAGCTTAAGTATTTTGCGTTCGTTCGGTTCTTTCGGCAAAAATCGAATAGAAGGTTTAATTGGCATGATCAGCTTGGAACGACTTGGCTCATGGATCACCAAAAATCCAGTGATAATTATCGCAGTGGCAATTCTCCTCACTGTTGTCTCCGTCCACTATGCTCTGCAGATAGAGAGCCAAGGCATGACTACGGAGAGCTTTGTCTCAAAGGATTCCGCTCTCTATCAGCTCTACGATCATCTCTATCAAGAGAACTTCGGCAGGGATGCCAATGTAATTCTGATAGAAGGCGACGACGTGGCCAAAAGGGATGTTCTGCAGGCCGGCTTACGCTTCTCGGATCAAATTAAACAGGTCAATAACGTGCTGAGCGTTCAAAGCCTGGCCGACTTGGTGGCAGATGCACAATCTCAAAGCAGCGGCGTCCGGCAGATACCGTCTCAAGAGAGAATAAACGAGATCCTGGCCGGCGCCGATCCGGATCAGTTGCAGGCACTCATGGCAGACCGCGGGCACTCCAGGATGATCGTAGCGATGCCCGTCACATTGAAAGAGGTGCAGCGCACGGAAATTTTGCAGGAAATAAACAATGCCGCCGATTTTGCAGAGTTTCCGGCAGGCTATAGTTTCACTGTTACTGGTGATCCATCATTCCAGGCATCTGTTGTGGCGATGATGAGCAGCAGCAACGGCTCGATCCTCGCTTTAGCCGGAGTGCTGATGATCGTCGCCCTGCTCCTGGTCTTCAGGCACGTCAGGTGGCCGCTCCTGCCCATACCGATCGTCTTCCTGGGCATTATCTGGACCTTCGGAGCTATGGGTTTCTTTAGTATACCCATGAGCATGGTCACCTTCGCCGCCTTCCCGATCCTGATCGGTATCGGCATAGATTACGCCATCCAGTTTCACAACCGCATCGACGAGGAATTGCTCAAAGGCAAGCCGATAGTGGAATCTGCTATCAGTACGGTCAACCATGTAGCCATACCAGTGATCATCGCCCTGGTTATAACCGAAGCTGGCTTTGTCGCGCTTCTCAGCTCCTCCGTCCCCATGATCAATGACTTCGGAAAGAT
>RPOO01000062.1 GCA_003857025.1 Methanothrix sp. | reverse complement strand
GCCCTTTATGGCGAAGAGCAGGTTATCCTGCAATCGGGCCACTGTCGCTTCCTTTCCACAAACGCCTTTCAGTGTGCAGCCGGTGCCTCTTGCGGTCTGAGAGCACTGGTAGCAGAACATATCGAGTTTTTCAGTTGCTGCCATATTCCGTTTACCTCCTCAAATAATTCTGAGTCTATGGTTAAGATTGAACAATTCAGCTAAATTCCATTTTTTTAATTTCAGTTATATTAGTTCATCAAAGCATATACATCTTTCACAATTTTTGCGTGATTTATTTGGTCTCATGCAATTGAAGATCGGTTTACTCTTCCAGCGGTCGCCGTCCGGCTCCCGGCATTGTTGAGATGACAGGCATTTCCATGCAGCGAGTTCCCAGCAATGAGTTCAATGCTGCAAGTATACTAAAGATACCAAAGTATATAGCCTAGAGCGTTTCCCAAATGATACCATTGGCAAAAGCAGCAAACGGATAGGCGAATCTTCGGACGATCACTTGTATTCTCTGCAAAATCCGAAATGGGCAAAATTTCTAGCGAATTGGTCTAGAAAAAAGGCAACACAGTAAGACGCATAAGAAGCTGTGAACGGACTATGCCGCAGTCTTCGCATTTTCAGCATTTAGGCCGAGCATCCATCTTTTTGATCCATCTCCCATGATTCTTTTAGAATCCTAACCCAAAGTGAATTCGAGAAGGGCTTCTTCCAGGAAGCCCGCAATTCCGCCGGGATAGTGCGCCTCCAGAGCATCGAGTTCCGCCATCTTCTTTGGATCGAGCCCGTGAGATTTCATGTACTTTTTGAACCGCTCCGGTTCATCTTTAAAATCAGGCCCTTTCTGATCCGGAAGAATCTTTTGCAGGGGGATCTCAAGGAGGGAAATTTGTTCGGGAAGAAGGCCGATGCATTTGATTTTTATGTCTGAGCCGCAACCTTGGGGCTTTGCTTTTGTGATCAATGTCGCCAGATCCGCGGCAAAGAAGGCTCCGTTTGCGGTAAGGTCATTTAGACAGAGGACGATCGTTGGCCGCTCTGCCGCCCGCCCGAACAAGGCGTCCAATGCTTCTTTGGAGGGCCATCCTTGAACTGACACAAGAGAAGCGTCATGTTTCCTGCAAACGGGCGCAAGCAGTGGATGAAGCGAGGTCTTATTCAGCCAGACTTCAACGGAGCATGGCAGGTTTCTTAGGTTTCTTGATTGTTTGGACAGGAGGATCTGCTCTCTTTGGGATTCATCAAAAATGGCATCATCCGGAACATATCCCTGCGCCTTTGCCTTGCCGAGCCATTTAGGCAGCTTCAATCCGTCATTCTCATGATAGGGCCTCATGATACGAATCTCGCCCACAAAGCCGCCGCAGATGGGATAGTCCGAGACCTTCCTTTGCAGAGCATAATAAAACAAGCCCCGCTCCGTCGTCCTGGATCTGCGGGTCTCCTTTACAAAATCCGAGTAAGCCCTTGCTACCCACTTGGACTTGGTCCTGTCCGTTTCCGTCTCCACAAATGGTTCGGTCATTTTTGTTCCACCCGTCTCTGCGAGTTCTGGCCGCTCTCCAGCTTCCTGCAACAGTATATTTTGGATACTAAGGTATTTAGGCAAGAGCGTTTCCACAAGGATACCATGCAAGAAGGATGCACAGTTAACCTCACTGTAAAATACATTGCTCGAAAGTGGACTATGCTCATTCTTCTGGAACTTTACAAGGGTGAAGGGCACGTCCGGCGCTTCTCCGAGCTGAAGAGCTGCCTTGGCGACATCACCCAGAAGGTGCTTTCGGCGCGGCTGAGGGAGCTTGAGAAAGAAGGCTTGATCGAGAACAAGGTGGACAAGACATCATTTCCCGTGAGGAGCGAATACATCCTGACCGAGAGCGGCCTTGAGATCATCAACATCATCAAGGATATGAAGCGCTGGGCGCTGAAGTGGAAGATCTCCAACATAGAGTGCGGCTGCCAGGATTGCAGCCAGTGCGTGCTTTGAGGACGGACCATTGGATGGGATGGATTTTGCATTCCGGAAAAGCTACTCGAATCATTTATCCTGGGAGTTCATCCATTCGAAAATCTCCTTTGCGTAGAGGGGAAAGATTCTCAAGCTTTTGTGGAAACTGCTGAAGACTATGTCAAGATTGATTTGTGCATATTGATTAACGAGGAGATTTCTCAAGCCGCCAAGACCCTTGATTTGTGGATAGAGGTCTTTTGAGATTACGCTTTTCTCTGCGAGTCCTTTTAAAGTGTCTTCATATGTTTCGCAATAATAGCCGAATTGGTTTGAAAGTATGTGGTCTGCAATCTCCAAAATAAGCTGCGCACCGGCTTCCAAGCCTCGTTCGATTACCCAGCGCTTTTCTAGGTCTTGCTTTATTGCATCCGGTTTCAGATCTTTGTACTTATTCAACTGTACGACTACAGCGTCAAGCTCCTTCAAGCGCGTCTCTACAATGTTTCTTTTGAACACCATACCGCCATCCTCTCCCCCAAAGCCGCGCTCTGCCGCCTTCTCATCGGTTCAGTGTCCCGATAGATATGAATCGTCTCCATCTCATACCCATCCCTGATGCATTCATCCAAGACGTAGATGGGCTTGCCGGAACGCAAGATTTCGAAGCGCAGCACCGGAGAAGCCCTTCGCAGATCCACCAGATCGAGCCTGTCTGTGTCAAGAATTTCCTGCAGCTCTTCCTTCAGCACATATGCCGGGCCGCTTTTGGTGAGGATGGCCAGATCCACGTCGCCGGGCGACCTTTTGGCTTTCTTGCCGGTTCCCGCAAGGGAGCCGAATAAGTAGGCCAGCTGGATGCCTTCCCTCTCAAAGAAAGGCGATAGACTATCAAGACGTGTTTTTATGTCCTGCGGCAGAGGCTTATGCCTATTCCAGCGCTCAGCGATGCCCAATAATTATCACCTTTGTTTAAAGTAATCATTTGATTGTATTAATACCTGAGTCCAACCGTATGCGGCATATTTCATATAGTGCCGGCCAGGCTGTCAAGAAGCGATATCGCTCAATTGTCCTCGCTCATGATCCCGGTTTCCTATACTGCTTTCGTCTCAATCGTTTCACCTGCATCCCTGCCCGCTCTCTTCATGTTCCCCCGCGCCAGGGAGAAGAGCATGCCCATGAGGCAGAGGCCCGCGAATATGCCGAAAGCGACCTTTATGCTTGTCATGAGTTCACCCAGCTGCGCGGGCGCGATCTCGACATGCCCCATGATCACGGAAAACGTGAGCATGGCGATGCCGAGGCTCATCATCTGGCCGATGAGCCGCATGGTGCTCACCATCCCCGAGGCGAGGCCGTAGTAGCACGGCTCGACGGCGCTCATGATGGCATTGGTGTTGGGCGATGAGAAGAGCGCAAAGCCAAGACCGAGGAGCATCAAGCTGGCGAGGATGAGGCCAAGGGATGTCTCTGGAGTCAAGAATGAGAATGCAGCAAGGCCGACCACGCATAGCCCCATGCCGGAGGTGGCCACGATCCTCGGCTCCATGCGGTCCGAAAGCCTTCCTGCCAGCGGCGAAAAGACGGCCTGCACAATCGGCTGAGCCACCAGGATCAGCCCGGCAGTCTGCGGGTCAAATCCCTTCAGATACTGCAGATACAGGCTGAGCAGGTATGATACTCCGAATGTGGCGCTGTAGTTGATCAGAGCGGCCAGGTTCGAAAACAGGAACACGGGGTTGTGGCGAAAGACTCTGACATTCACCACGGGATTTTCTGCGGCCAGCTCCCAGCCTAGGAAGACTATCATCAGCAACGCGGCCAGCACCAGCAGATATCCTCCTTCCACATCCGGGATAACAGAAAGCCCATAAATCAAGGCGAACAAGCTCCCGGCATAAAGCAAGGTGCCGATTATATCAAATCGTCCATCTTCCTGGCAGTGCCAGTCGTCTTTGATCAGCTTCTGGGCCAGAATTGCAGCCAGAAGTGCATAGGCCATGATGCCTGCATAGATGAACCGCCATCCGGCATACTGGGTGATGATCCCGCCCAGGAATGGCCCGGTGGACGAGCCCAGGTAAACGATGGCCACGTTGATGCCCAGCACCCGTCCCCTTTGCTTGGCCGGAAATGCCGTGGTGAGAATGGCAATGCCTGTGCCGAAGATCATGGCGCTGCCCACTCCCTCAACCACGCGCGAGGCGATCAGCATAAGCTCAGTGCTGGATATGCTGCAAAAGAAGGAGGATACGACAATGATCAAGAGGCCCAGGACGAACATCTTCTTCCTTCCGCGCATGTCTGCGATGCGCCCGAAGGGCACGACAAAGACGGCAGCCGATAGCAGAAAGCCTGTGACGATCCATCCCAGGAGCGCCTGGTCGGGGATGGCGAAGTCGGAGTTGATGGAGGGAAGAGCAATGTTCACGGACGAGGCTAAAAACGGCGTGATGAACGACGTCATGCAGATGATGAAGAGCACAGCCTGATCATTCTTCATTGCATCCGATATGATGAGACGCCTAATTCATAAATGCATCTGAAGCGATAGATCAAAAAGGAAAGAATTGGCGGCCAGAGATCTGAGTCTCATCGGCAAAAATGATTGCAGAAAAGGAAATATGAAAAGACAAATTTCTTACACCTTCACTTCCAGCATCCTCTCAATCGACCTTTTAGCCCGTGCCGCAATATCTTCCGGCACGCTTACGCGCGGCTCCAGGGTCTGCAGGGCACGCAGCACCTTTTCCAGATTCGTCTTCTTCATATTCTGGCAGACGGCCTTCTCGCTGAGCGGATAGAATTGCTTTTCCGGGTTCTCCTTCACAAGGCGGTAGATCATGCCGACCTCAGTGCCGATGATGAACTCGCGGGCGGCGCTGGACGAGACATGGCGGCCCATTCCGGCAGTGCTGTAGACGAAATCGGCCTGGTCGATGACATCGGGGCGGCATTCAGGGTGCACCAGCACTTCTGCACCAGGATGCAGGGCGCGGGCCGCTCTGACCTCGTCGGGAGTGAAGTGGTCGTGCACATAGCAGTAGCCGTCCCAGGGAATGATCTGCTTCTTGGTATGGCGGGCAACGTATGCGGCCAGGTTTCTGTCTGGAATGAAGATCACCTGGTTATTCTCCAAGGAATTTACCACCTGAACGCCGTTGGCTGAGGTGCAGCAGATGTCGCTCTCCGCCTTGACCTCCGCGGTCGAGTTGACGTAGCAGACGATGGCGGCATCCGGGTAGAGCGCTTTCAAGTCGCGCAATTGATCGGGCGTGATCATGTGGGCCATGGGGCACCAGGCACCCTTCACCGGCAGGACCACCGTCTTTTGGGGCGAGAGGATGGCAGCCGTCTCGGCCATGAAGTCCACTCCGCAAAATACAATCACACCTTCATCCAGGCGCGCCGCTGCCCTTGATAGCTCCAGGGAGTCGCCCACCAGGTCGGCCACATCCTGAACGCTAGGTATCTGGTAATTGTGGGCCAGGATAACTGCGCGGCGCTCCTTCTTCAAAGCAAGAATCTCTTCTATCATAGCGATCGAGACGGCAAAACCTACAAGATACTATTATTTCAACCTATTTAATAGTTTTACTTAATATTATTAGTCCAATTAAACTTTAATTGATCCGATATTGAACCAACCAATGAACATCAAAATCATTTGTATTCAGTCAGCCTCCGATGGCGGCAGGAAATAGCGCCACCTCATCGCCCTCAACCAGCTTGGTCGATAATCCTTGCAAGGATTCTATATTTTTTCCTTTCACAAAGATGTTCACGTCCTCTCTCAGCCCCGCATCGCCGAAGATGAGCGGATACGCCTCCACCCTGGATTTCGTGAGCACTTTCAAGAGCAGATCAACATCTGCACCTTCCGCCAATTCCACAATTCTTTCCTTTCCCAGGATATTTCGAAATGCGGCAAAAGATTTGACTTTAATTATCATTTGCAGTCTCCGTTGGCCATCTCCTTCGTCACCTGCAAGGCCGCCATCGCGTCCTCCTTCTTGAAGTCTCTGCCATTCTCTTTCAGGAATTCCCGCAGCCTCTGCAGCGTCTTTGCAGCCACCCGGTCTTCAGCGGAGTGCATCATCCGCTCGTAGGTTCGCTCCGGGAAGTATTGGGACTGAGCGCATCGAAACAGCTCGTCGCGTGCGGCAGCATCGATTATGCCGCGCTGCTCTGCCAATTCCAGATTGAAACGGATATTGACCAGCGGCTCGGAACGCGGCTCCCAGGTGAAGGGGTCGAAGATGAGGGCCACCTCATCGTCCGAGACGAGCCGCCCGCTCCTGTAAGCCTGATAAATCTCACCGACGCCGATCATGCCGTAAACATCCAGCTCGGAAGCGCGCAGGGCTCCCATGCTGGAAGCGCCGATCACCTTCACGCCCTTCTCCATGGCATAGAGAACCTCTTTGTGGGCCACGGAGCAGTCCTGGAAGAAGACGCCGTCGATGAGGCAGATTATCTTCGCGCCTTCCTCTGCGGCACGGAAGATGTCTCCTCGCTTGGCAGGAGGACGGAAGTCCGCCTGCGAGGCGGAAAGGATCTGCTCGGCCTTATCGCGGGAAACGCTTGGCCCTAGAAATACGACGATCTCTGGCATTCCTGTATCTCTGCCCGACCCTCTCCGGGTCCACGGCCGCATTCTCCAGTCCCGGCACGATTACTCTTACCACCGGGATGCCGATCTCCTCTCGCGTCAGGTCCACCACGATAACGCGATCCAGGCCCGCCGCCTCCAGCTTTCCCAGCATGTACTTTATGTCCAGCAGGAAGTCGTCGCTGTCGAAGGACTCGATCTCAGAAAAATTCCGCGTCTCGCCGACCTCAAACCAGCGTTTGTTGAGCTTCTTGGTCCGCTCATAGCCGATTTGCTTACGGAAATCCGCCATCGTCGTATCCTCGCGAGCACCGTGAATCTGAGTGAGGCGGCTCTGCGCCATCTCGGTCAGGGCCCGCAGCACGGCCACGCTTGCGCTGGTGTGCGTGCCCATGCCGGTGGTGAGCAGCGTCGGGTCGCGCAGCAATACGTCGTCCCCTGCAGCCGCGCAGGTGGGAATACCGATGTCGCTGGTGATATCCCGAAGGTAGACATCAACCTGGGCCGCGGCAAATTTGTCCAGAAGCGATTTGGCCAGGTCGTCGCTCACGCCCTCGATGAGCGGTCCAGCGCGGCGCGCAGCCTCGACCAGGGCCCAGGCATCCCTCTCGATGATCTCGGCCAGGCCGTGAAATATTGCTTCCTCGATCTCGTTACCAGAAGCAAGGCCGGTGGTGTTAGTGCGAAAGAGGCGCTTGTAGTCGGCGGGAAGCGGATGGAAGACGGCATTGGCCGGAACCAGGATCTCCTCATCATTCAGGATATCCCAGCCAACCGCCCAGGGGATCTCAGCATTCACATCAGCGCCCTCCGGCAGAATCAGGTCGGCGGGATTCAGGGCAGAACCGTTCAGCTCAGAGAAGCGGGATTGCATTAGCTCGCGATCCCGAACCTCCCCTGAGTAGCGCTCCAACCCTTCCATCATGGCCGAAACGCGAGCTTCCGTCGGCGTCGCGCCTTTGCCGTTGTAAACCGAGACTGCACCGCGGTCGGCCATAGGCCGGATGGATGAGAAGACAGGAATGCCGATCCGGTCCAGGTTGGTGATATCCGCCACTCTGGTGATTCCGGCAGCGGGCATCTTGGCCTCAGCGTGCTCCAGCGTCTCCTCCGGCGGTCTTGCCCGGTGAGTGTCGTCTTTGTATTTCTTTAAGCAGGACCCAAGTTTCATCGCCGGGACCATTGATGGCGATGGGATATAACATTATTCTGAGATAACACCATCCTGGATATCATTATTTTTGGATAGCATTATCCGTGGCGAATAATATTATTGGGCGGGCATAATCGGCTGAGCACAATCCTTGCTCGTGGTCTTTATCACGCAAGCTTTAATCACACAAGGAAGGGCAAGGGGTCCTTCTTGCGGAAGGCCAGCGTCTGGCTCGTCGCGATCAGTCGTCCGTCCTCTCCTGTGACTCGAATCTCACAGGCCGAGATCTTGCGGGAGCGGTTCACTTCCCGGCCTTCGGCGGTCAGCATCTCGCCGGGAAGCGCGGCGGAGAGGTAATTCACGTTCACCTGCAGCGCGACAGCCACAGTTCCGTGCGAGTTGACCGTCAGCTCGAAAGCGGCATCCAGAAGCGAGTAGATCGCTCCCCCGTGCGTCGTGGCAAATAGGTTGTTCATCTCATTCGTCGTTCGCATGGTCACGGTTGCGTGGCCCGGCTCAAGCTCGGCAATCTTAATTCCCAAAGTCCGGGCAAAAGGCTCCAGAGAGAAGCGATCCCGCAGGATCTGCAAGACATCGTTCATGTTCATCCTTCGATATGTGATTGTCTTCGAAATGGTTATATTCGCTCCGCCTGAAATCTCTCAATTATGCCCTGCGCCCCAGGTATTCGGCCAGAGCCAATCTCTATTGAATTGAGTGGTTCTGCAGTCTCCATTATCCTTACCCAGGGGACTATCAATATCTGGTTTGGAAGGAAATTCGACAAGTCTCTCCTGGCTAAAATATTGATCACAATTTCCAAGATCGATTCAACCACTGAGCACGAGAAGGAGGTCATGTGCCGCTTCGAGGAGATCAGCGAGTTCGAGAACAACGGCTATATCCTAACCTCTTATGCCCGAAAAAAAGACAAATACCGGGCCGTATTCGTTGTCCCTTTCTCCAATTCCAGAGCCCTGGAAATGTTTATCGAATCCATGATCCAGGAGACCGAACACGAAGACGTGAAGATCACCCTTTACTGGAGAGGCGGAAGGGTGATGATGAATATAATAAAAGAAGAATTGGGAAGGCTCAATTGTTTCAGTATTCTCAATGTTGTTTATAAAGAAGATAATAGGGAAGAGCTGATTCGGGAAGTAAACTACAATAGAACTCAAGGAACATCAGACGAATGATGGATTTGACAAATTACCTTGCGAATTATGAATCAGTTAAATGATGAATCTGGCGAATTATGGCTCAGTTGAATGACGAATCAAACGAATGAATTAACAAATTATGAATCAGACAGATGTTGAAGAACGGGAGAGGCAAGCGGAGGGATGAGTCAATGAAATTTGCAACTTGCACGGAAGATATAGAGATTTCAGGGATCAGAAAGTGCTTCGAGGGTGCGGCCCCCGGGTCCGTTAACCTGGGACTTGGCCAGCCGGACTTCGACACACCGGACCACATCAAGAAAGCAGCCATTAAAGCCATTGAAAAGGGCATCACGGGCTACACGCCCAACTGCGGCGTGCCTGACCTGCGGGCGGCGTTGGCCGAGAAGTTTCGAAAGGAGAACGGGATCGAGTGCGCCGCCGAGGAGATCATGGTTACGAGCGGTGCCAGCGAGGCCCTCTTCCTGATTATTGCCGCGATGGTTGATCGGGGAGACGAGGTCTTGATCGGCGATCCGAGCTTTCTCTCCTATGCGGAACTCACCAAGCTTGTGGGCGGAAAGCCGGTGAATGTGCCGCTGGATGAGAACCTTCGTCTCTCGCCCCAGGCACTGGAAGAGCGGATATCGGATAAGACAAAGCTGATAATCGTAAACTCGCCCTCCAATCCCACCGGATCGGTGCAGACGGCGGAGCAGATGAGAGCCATCGCCGAGATCGCGGATGACAGGGACATCGCGGTCCTCTCCGATGAGGTCTACGAGCACTTCATCTACCAGGGAAAGCACGTCAGCCCCGGCAGGTTTTCGGACAACGTCATTACCGTCAATGCCGTCTCCAAGACGTATGCCATGACCGGCTGGCGGCTGGGCTATCTTGTGGCCAAGGGCTGCGCTCTGGAACAGCTCTTAAAGATCCACCAGTACGTTCAGGCCTGCGCCAGCTCCATCTCCCAGATGGCGGCTTTGGCGGCCATAACCGGGCCGCAAGACTGCGTCTTCCAGATGAGGGACGAATTTAAGAGTCGCAGAGACCTTCTGGTCAAGGGCTTCCGCGAGATGGGCGTGGACCTGGTAGTTCCAGAAGGCGCGTTCTATCTATTCCCCCGCGTGGGAGATGGAGACTCAGTGGCTGCAGCTTTAGGCAAAGCGGGCGTTATCGTGGTTCCGGGCTCGGCCTTCGGACCGGGCGGAAGCGAGTACATCCGGCTGTCTTATGCTGCGGCGCGTCCGCAGCTTGAGCTGGCATTGGCGCGCATGAGAGATATCCTTTAAATAGGAGAGTTGCATTCGTCGCTAGGAGTGATGAAATGAAGGAGCAGGTTGAGGTCAGAGAGCTGAAAGAAGGAAGATACGTAATCCTCGATGATGAACCATGTATTATCAAGAGCATATCGCATTCCAAGCCGGGAAAACACGGCTCGGCCAAGGCCAGGGTTGATGCCATCGGCATCTTCGATAACCAGAAGAGATCCAACGTCTCGCCGGTCACCACCAAGATCTATGTGCCAAATGTGGAGCGCAAGACCGGCCAGGTTCTATCCGTAAGCGACACATCCGTGCAGCTTATGGATATGGGCGACTTTTCCACCGTGGATGTGCCGATAACCGCGGACCAGAAGGATAAGATCGAGGAAGGCAAAGAGGTTGCTTACCTCTCGGTCATGGGCAGGACCAAGCTGGACCTGCGCTAGATCCGGATTGGATCAAGATCCATGGATTAGCAATTCAAATCAAATAGAATGTTCCAGAAGTGCGGCTTTGCTGACGCATCTGGGGAATTGGAAGGCGCGGCCTTTGCGTTGATAGGTCTCCCCTTCGATTCCACAACATCTTTTCGTTCGGGGTCAAGAGACGGGCCCGATGCCATTCGTCAGGCTTCATTCAATTTTGAGAGCTACGATTTCGAGCACGATGTGGATCTGGCGGACCTCGATATCTGCGACTTAGGGAACATGGAGCTGGGATCGGACCCGGCCTATGCCTGGGAGACCATAAAAGAAGGCATCGCGCTGCTGCCCAAGAGTTGCGTTCCTATTTTCCTCGGTGGAGAGCATTCCATCGCTCCGCCGATTGTGGAAGGATTATGCCGGTCCCGCCAAATCGACCTGGGCGTGCTTGTGCTTGACGCGCACCTCGATCTGCGCGAGGAATACGGCTGCACCAGGTTCAGCCATGCCTGCGCCAGCCGCAGGATTCTGGAGTCGAAAGGCGTCAAGGCCTATACCTCCATCGGCATTCGCAGCGGTTCGCCTGAGGAATTTTCATTCGCCAAGCAAAACAATGTCAACTACTTCACCAGTCGCGAGGTGCGGGAGACTGGGATTGATCAGGTGTTGGACGCCGCCCTGGAAGACATGCAAGAATGCGAGCGACTTTATCTTTCCATCGATCTTGACGCCCTCGATCCCGCCTACGCTCCCGCCGTCGGCAATCCGGAGCCGTTCGGCCTGACCTCCTGGGATGTCAAACGGGTTGTGGAGCGCCTGGCAGCTCGCGCGGTGGGCATGGACATAAACGAGCTTGCACCCGCCTACGATCGCGGCGAAACGGCTCTGCTGGCGGCGCGGCTGGCACGGGGGTTCATTGCCGCCAAGGTGTTGAAAAATAGAAGCAGGTATTAAGGTGCAAGCATTGCCAGCAAATTAAAATAAATATAAATGTTAAAAGAATATAACAATCGCCTGCAAATCGAATTAAATAACGGCTTGGCACATCTCACCATAAATATCAGAGTATTACGATAAAACAAATTTTAATCGGACGAAAAAATTTTTCGCATAGCTATTTTGCATCTATTTAAATATAACGAAGCTATCGACAAATATTTGACCGAGTATACTATCTTATTTTCGGGATGTGAAGTGAATAAAATCAAGATACTATTCCTTGCTGCCAATCCAGGTGACACAAATAAACTGGCTCTTGATGAGGAAATTAGAGAAATTACCTCAAAAATTAGAGCTGCAGAACATCGCGATTCAATTGATCTAATCTCTGCATGGGCGGTTAAGCCTGACGACTTGCTGCAATTGCTAAACCAGCATAAACCACAAATTGTTCACTTCAGTGGACATGGAAGCAATTCAGGCAAAATTATTCTAACCGACAATAATGGTGTCTCAAAGACGGTTAGCAGCAGGGCCATTCAAACCTTATTCACAACTCTTAAGGACAACATTCGGGCTGTTGTATTAAATGCCTGTTATTCAAAGGAGCAAGCAAAGGCCATTACGCAGGTAATTGATTGTGCAGTAGGAATGAATGGAAGCATAGAAGATAATGCTGCCATAACCTTTGCGGCATCCTTTTATCGAGCTATCGGTTTTGGTCGTTCCGTAAAAGATGCATTTGATCAAGGTAGAGCCGCGCTGCTTTTAGAGGGGATTCCCGAAGAAGATACTCCGGAATTGCTGGTTAGAGGATCTATAGATCCATCGTCTATCTATTTTTTAGATTCCGATTATTTAGAAACAGATGGAAGTCCCAGCAAGCCTGCAAAAGGTTTTAGGTTCAATAAAGAGATTGAAATTAGATCGCTAAAAGGCGATATAACTGAAATCCAAGCAGATGTAGTCGCTTTGAAATTTGCACGAGAATTCTATGGTGCAGATTCTATAGTAGCCATGAAGCTCTCAAACAACCAAGAGCAACTTGATAAGCTATCGCCTGAAATTGGTAAATTCTCGCTGGTTGCCACAAAAGGCAAAATTTCTGCAAAGAATGCACTCTTTTTAGGTGTACCTGCGTTGTTATCATTTCGATATGGTGAAATTTATAATTTCTCTAAAAATATATTAAAAATTTTAAAATATGAGTTTCCACAGGCAAGAACCATTGCACTGACTATTCATGGTGTAGGGTACGGACTTGATGAAACCGAAAGTGTCATCTCCCAAATTAGAGGATTGCTGGATTCTTTAAAATTGGGATGCTTTCCACCAAATCTTCAATGTATTTTAATTGTTGATAGAAATAGTGCACGAGCTGATCGCATCCAGAGAATACTAGAGGATAATTTGTCCTCCTATAGAAAAGGAGATCGAATCCTAGTTCCAGTTAATGAACTCTATAGTCGTTTGGCTAGACCAAAGACATATGAATTAGAAAATGCTGGTTTTGAATCCGAAAAGAAACCGCATATTTTTGTTGCTATGCCATTTAATGAAGATATGGATGACATATACTATTATGGGATCCAGCCTTCCGTGCATTCTGCAGGTTATTTATGTGAACGAGTTGACCTTACCGCATTTACTGGTGACATACTTGATAGAATTAAATCACGCATCGAATCGTCAGAATTAGTTATTGCAGATCTGACAGGTGCAAACCCTAATGTGTATTTAGAAGTCGGTTATGCATGGGGGAGAGGCCTGCCAACCATTCTTCTATCCAAAGATGCCGATGACCTCAAATTTGATGTTCGTGGACAACGTTGCATAAATTACAAAAGAATCATAGATTTGGAAAAAGCTCTCAAACTTGAGCTGAGGGGTTTAATTAATGACGCCCTTTAGAAATACATTATCCTCTGCTCGTGATATCGGCTCGAAATTCAAGAAGACCGCTGTTGGCAAAAACGATTAGAGTTTCTTACTCACAAAATGCATTAAATTAAAGGTCCAACTGCAGCTAGTACATCCAGGCCTAAATAAACCCATTTTTAAGCAGCAAGTGCCTTCCCTTTATATGTCCATTTGAATGGTTTCGCCATTGTCCGGTTGAAGTACTCGACAAAAGCTAACACCTTAGT
>RPOO01000061.1 GCA_003857025.1 Methanothrix sp. | reverse complement strand
TCTTCATTGTTTCGCAGAGCACTTCGTGTTGCTCGGAGGAGGGATCGAGTTTTACCATCAAGGTTTGAAGCATTCCATTGAAGATAATCTTCAATGTATAAATAGTTATCTGTATGCTGCAACCGCGGGGTACGCTCCTCCTATGACTGAAGTCATAGGTCTCCGCTCCCCTGCACCCCTGCACCCCGAGGCTATCATGAATCAATCACGTTCAGCGATAATGCTTAGCCTGAATCTCAAAGAGCCTGGCATATTCTCCTGATCGAGCCATCAGCTCCTCATGAGTGCCACTTTCCGCAATCTTTCCGTCTTTGAGGAAGTAGATGCATTTCGCCATCTTAACCGTGGACAGCCTGTGACTGATCAAGATCGCAGTGCGCCCTGCCGCAAGCTGCCGGAATCTCTGGAAGACCTCTTCCTCCGCCCTCGCGTCCAGCGAACTGGTAGGCTCATCCAGCACAAGAACCTGAGCTGTGCTAAGGAATGCCCTGGCCAATGCCACCTTCTGCCATTCACCGATGCTCAGCTCTTCTCCTTCCTCGAACCATCTGCCAAGTATGGTATTGTAGCCTTTCTTAAGGCGCATGACAACCTCATCCGCTCCGGAACAACGGGCGGCTTCGGCGATCTCATCTGCGTCCGGTGAACTATTTGTGTTTCCAAACCAGATGTTCTCCCTGGCGCTGAGATTATAATGCGCATAATCCTGGAAGATAACGCCAATTTCCTGTCGCAACGACGCAGTGGAGAACTGGCGAAGATCGATGCCATCGATGGTGATCCGTCCTTCCGTAGGATCATACAGCCTGCATAGCAGCTTGACCTGTGTCGTCTTGCCGGATCCATTCTCTCCTACCAGAGCCACGATCTCATCCGGCAACAGATGCATACTGACATCATTTAAAACAAGTCTATCGCTTCCAGGATACTTGAAACTGACATGGCTAAATATAATTCCGTCCTTTATCCGAGCCGGGAACTCAACAGGATGCACAGGTTCGACAACCTTGGGCTTGAGGTCAAGAAAATCATAGAAGCTGGTTAGGAACAGATTATCCTCGTAGAGCCCCGCCATACTACTCATGATGCCCTGAAGCGCAGTCTGACCCTGTTGAAGCGCCCCGAAATACATTACCAAACTTCCAATAGTTATCGTTCCCTCAATGGTGCTGTAGGCCACAAAGGCGTAGGAGCAATAGACGGCAATGTTGGCAACTGCCTGAGTTACCAGCTCTGCGAGAGAGCGAATCTTGGCCATCTCCAGCCGTTCCTGACGAATCTTTCGGCGCAAATTCTGATATTGATTTTTAAATTCAAATCCAAGACGAAAAAGCCTTATCTCTTTGGCGTAAGCATCGCTGGTAAGCATTGTATGCAGATACCAGGCTTTTCGTTCCCGAGGAGTAATGCGGCATTGCCAGCGGTACATTTGATCAGAATATCTCAATTTGACGAAAATTCCGGGAATTGAGGCAAGCACCAGCAACAGGGCCAGCGACCATTGGAATGAGATCAATAATCCGACTATGGCGACCAAAGAGACGGCATTCTGGAAGACCTGCACCAGACCGTTCACTATTCTGGTAGGACGGTAAGGAGCCTCTCTTTGGGCCCTATGAAATGAGTCGTAGAACTGTGGATTCTCGTAGTATTCCAGGTCGGCCTCAATAGATTTGGCATGCAAGACGCCCTGAACATGATCCGTTACTGCTTGCGCTTGCGCTTCGCTTACCATAGTTGCAAGAGAGCGACAAAAAGCATTTAATAGAGCGACCAAACCCGAAATTGCGATTAAAAGGATTGCATGAGGATATGTGCCCTGCTTATCTGATGCTGCTCCGCTGGATATTGCATCAACAATCAGCTTCATCAAGTAAAGGGAGACTAGCGGCAAAGCGCCCTGCAAGACCACCAGGACCGAGCTGGCAATCGTCCACCCGGGCGCACTTTGCAGGACCAGACTCAATGCGCGACGGAGACGAACCATATTCTCTAACTTGGGCATATTATGCATATCATTCATAGGCATTCGCCAGAAGCTGCCCCCGTAATCTGACCTTCGGACAAATGCACATCACAAGAGCGCTGCCATTTTGATGCAGACAAACATCCCTTATGCTCAAATAATTATCCTGCATTGAATCATCCACGAATTAGCGAAACGCAGAGACCTCAGTTTCTTCTTGCCATGATCAAAGTCGCGAAAATCACAATCGCTCTGATTATGCCAAAGAAAGGCGCAGGGAATAAATCAGGTTTTTTTGGACTTTGATTATACGCCATAGCAACTGCAATCAAAGACAGAGCTGGCATTGGCCCCAAATGCATCACGATCACTCTTCATCATTGATTCCCAGCCGCCCTCACAGCAATAGAGCCATTCATCTTCTTCCCGAGGAGTGAAATCCAGAGACTTCATTTCCATCAAACGGATCAGATCGTATGTGCCATAATATCTTTCCCTGCCTTCGCTTATGGGTGGATAGTTCCGTCTTGTCACATCATACAATGAGCCTGCTTGCCTATAACTAAGATCCGCAATGCCTGTGGAGTGGATTTTATCCTGGCGGCCAAGGTATTTTGTAGGCTTGAATTCGGCAGATAGTATGCCATAATCCGTTGCCTGCACAGTGGCATTCATTCTTTGCAGCCACATCAAGGTCTTGGTTTCGCGCATCAGCTGGTGATTATAGAGCAGGTTAAAATTGATAAAATCATTATTGTTTCCATTATAATCCCAATCATTTATCATTTTTCCTGAATAATTTATTGTTTTTGCAGCACTAAGCTGAACTGACCACATCTCAGGATAATTAATTGTGTAAACATCGCTTCCGAAAGGTTTGAAAAAATCAATATTAATAGCACTATCGTCAATCCTGGATATCAAGTCCATCTGCTCCGTAGACTCATAGCTGCCTTCAAGAGCGCTCCTTCGTTCCTTGAATACAACATCGTTATATTTTATATCTTTATAAGTGGACTGATAGGGACTCAATATACGTCCATGCAAACCTTGCACAGGAGACACAGTTCCGATTATCGTTTGTGTATTATTAAAGCTGACATTAGAGGACTGGCGATAGATATACCAGAGGCCCGTATCAGTTTTTATGCCGCTGGACCAATAAACTGCACATGCGCTGGATATCATAATCATTATGATGATCATGGACAGCACAGCTCTGAATTTAATATTGCAGATCAACTTAGCTTTCAGAATTTGCTGCCTAAATGAAGGTAATGATCGAATCATAGTTACACGATATCTGATATTTATTCCCAACAATGCAGAACGCCTGGAATCCGGCTCCGGGCGTTTTGAACAGCTGCCCGTTTGCAGATACCAAACGCTTCTTCTAGTTCCTAAATGAAAAAGATTTTGGTGGATTGACACGAAAATAGACATATTCTAAATTTGTTAATATGCTGTCTTGACATTTTTCATAATTTCATTTTTAATATTTTGATTTAATCATTTGAACTCCAAGAATTGCCGCTAATCACCTACAATACCATCTAATAGTCGTCTTTAAGCCTTCTTCGATGGAGCAATTCGGAGAATAACCTGCACTTCTTGCTCTGCTGATGTCTGCCAGAGAATGCCTGATGTCAGTGGACCTTGGCACTTCGTATCTCGGACTAACATCCCGGCCCAAGATCTTACTGATCATCTCTACCAGGTCGTTTAAGCTGGTGCTCTTTGCATTGGCGATGTTATACACGCCCGGCCTAAATCCTCGGCTTGCCAGGATATTTGCCGCGACGACATCGGCTACATGCACAAAGTCACGGGTCTGTTCACCGTCGCCGTAAATCACCGGCACCTCGCCTTTGAGTATAGCTGTTATGAACCTGGAGACGACACCGGAATATTCCGACGAAGGATCCTGCTTGGGACCGAATACATTGAAATACCTCAGTACAACCGTCTCCAGGCCATAGATCTCCTGAAAGACGCGTGCGTAATGCTCTCCAGCCAGCTTGGAGACGGCGTAGGGCGACATCGGCTCAGGAATCATGTCCTCTTGCTTGGGGAGATCCAGCGAACTGCCGTAAACAGCGGCGGATGAGGCCAGAACGACACGCCGAACACCGGCGTCCCTGGCGGCGGTCAGGACCTTCAGGGTACCCGCGATGCCGACTTCATTCGTGCGGAGCGGATCTTCGATGCTCTTCTTGACGGATGCAATGGCGGCCTGGTGAAAGACGCAATCCGCACCTTCGAAGGCGGTCCTCAAGAATGGGAGGTCCGTGATGCTTCCGCGAAGGAGCTGGGCATTGATGCCTGCGAGGTTCTCCGCTTTTCCGTAAGATAGGTCGTCGACTATTGATATCTGGCTATCTTCCGGATTCTCTTGAGACAAAGCTTGAGCCAGGTTGGAGCCGATGAAACCTGCGCCGCCGGTTATGACGAACTTATGAGACATGGAAATAAAACCTTGGAAGAAGATGACGCAGGTGATTCATCTATTTGACGGAAGATCTGGCCAAACATAGAGAATTGGAAATGACTTAGCGATCTGCCGGGCCAAGCTGGGCTTAACACCAATGTTTGACTCTAATATTTGCGATTGAAGCGATCCAATCAAATAGATCTAGCCAATCGTCCATGCCAATAGTCTATTTCGACCGATCTATGCTAAGCTATCTGTGCTATACAACTCCACTCAGCCCCGCCTCAACGATCGATCCATTCGCATGAACCAACTGAAACCTTGATCAATATATTATGGCCGAAGTCTTAATCTATCTTGGAAACATCGCTATCGTGAAATCAAGAGAGATCAGGAGGCATCAATCTGAGGATATTCAATTTATTAATATGCTTTTTTATCCTGAGTTTCGTAAGCACGGCAGAAGATACGGAATATTTCGATTGGAAGGGATTGAAACTCTCCGCTTCCAAAAATTATGCCGAAGCTCTGCAGTATTTTGACAAAGCGATAAATCAAACTGGAAATTATACAGACGCCTGGGTCCATAAGGGCGACACCCAGAGAGCGATGAAGGATTACAATGCATCATTGCTGAGCTACGATCAGGCCCTGAAGATCGATAAAAATAGAACGACTGCATGGTCCGGGATCGTTGAGGCTTACACATCGCTCAAGAAATACGACAAGGCCTACTCAGCTGCGGCCAAGATCACGGAATTGGACCCTAAAAACAAGGTAAATTGGCTAAAGGAGGGCAATTTTCTCCAATTACAGGGCAGTTACGACAAAGCCATTCCTAAGTATGACGGCGCTCTAGTTTTAGATCCGCAATACAAAGACGCGCTCTATAGGAAAGGGATTTCGCTTCTGGCACTGGGAAATGCCACTTCCGCTATAGATCTCTTTGATCAGGTTATCGTGATAGATCCAAAGTACAAGAATGCTTATAACGCTAAAGGCCTGGCTCTGGAGACGAAAGGACTGTATGGCGAAGCCCAGGAAGCGTACAACATGTCTCTGGAGATCGATCCGAAGTGGAGCCAGCCATTGATCAATAAAGAGCATTCTCTGCTGGCATTAGGCAAGATGGATGAAGCCATGAAGATATTCGTGGCGATTTAAAGGACGCGGCGTAGAAGAATTAAGGAGGTTGGTAGCATGAATATGAAGATATTCGGAGCACTGGTTTGCTTATTCATTTTGAGCGCCGTTTGCGCCGCAGAGGATTCATCAACATATTATGACAGGCTAGGAAGCAAGCTTTACACTGCCAGGAATTACACGGAAGCTCTGGACTATTTCAACAAATCATTAGCTCAAAACGCCAGCAATGCGGATGCATGGACGCACAGAGGAAATACCTGGAAGGCATTAAATAAGCTCAACGAGTCGATAGACTCCTACAAGAAGGGACTTGAGCTTGACGACAAGAAAACCGCCGCATGGTCGGGTTTGGCAGACGCATACAACTCCAAGAAGGACTATGCGAACGCCTCAAATGCCGCCGGCAAAGCTGCAGAGTCTGACAAAAAGGATAAAGCCGCAAGGCTTCGGGAAGGCAACATTTTGCAGTTGCGGGGCCTGTTTGAGGAGGCAGCGGTCAAGTATAACGGCGCATTGTCCATAGATGCCAACTACACGGACGCCCTTTACAGGAAGGGACTATCGAGTCTGGCTGCTAATAATACAACAGAGGCCATAGAACTGTTTGACAGCGTGTTGGCCAGAAATCCCAAGCACAAGCTGGCTTACAATGCCAAAGGTCAAGCGCTGGAGGCCCAGGGTAAATATACGAGCGCTTTGATGGCTTATGATCGTGCACTGCAGATCGATCCCAAATGGAACCAGGCACTCGTAAACAAGATGCACGTCTTGATGGCTCAAGGAAAGCAGAAAGAGGCGATGGACATATTCCTAACGGTTTAAGCAGATGGCTTTGGGAAATGGCCTTTAGAGCGGCTAAACGCCTAAAGACGCTACAGCCAAATTCTTTTTCTGCAGATCTTGCTTTGGTCGCTTTGCAGGTTCAGGGACTGCATAGTCCCAATACTACCGCTAACTATTATTTATTCTTATTTATTTTTTGATAATGTTTTAATATCTTGAGGAATTTTTTGAGAAAACTAACACCACAAGAAGCGATAACTTAATAATATCCAATATGCTAACCACTTATATCCAGAAAAACAATGCGGACCTCATTTCAGGACCGATTGTGCCGAATTGTTTGCTCAAGTCAGCATCTTAATTGATGGATGATAAGCGGAGCTGGCTGAATAGCTGGAGCTGTAAGATTCTTTAAGTATTTTGCTATTTATTTCATTACGGAGATAAATACCAATAATTCAGAAAAAATAAATTAAAATTGTGCATGGAGTTGAGTCTCTTGAAGAGCAAAATGATTCTAGGATTGGTTCTATCACTGCTAATCATAGCCCCGGCCCTGGTTCAAGGAGATGCAAAGACCAAAACAGCAGAGAATTACATTCACGCTCTTCAAAACGGAGACAGCAAAGCAAAGTGCAACGCTGCATGGGAATTGGGAAAAAGCGGAGACCCTAAGGCAATTGACCCGCTCATGTCAGCCCTGCAATCTCCAGATAGCAACGTGCGAGACTGGGCGGTTTTGGCGCTGGTGAAGATCGGCAATGCGTCCGTGAATCCCCTTGTCCAGGCCTTGCAGGACGGAGGCAAGGGAAACGCAGAAAGCAGCCACAACGCCAGCCTAGTCAGGCAAGAGGCAGCAGCAGCACTTGGGTTGATCAACGATAGCAGAGCAGGGGAGAAGCTGATGGATGCTCTCGCAACAAGCAACGATGACAGCACTCGATACTGGGCGGCAGTCTCCTTGGGAATGATCTCGGAGCCTAAAGCTACCAGTCTCCTGGTCCGGACACTTGCAGACAAGAATGCCAGCATCCGAGGAGGGGCCAGATGGGCTCTGCGTGCCATCGAGGGACCACGTGCGGAGGATATTCTAATCGGGCTTTTGAGGGATAACAACAGCAGCATTTGCAGCGGGGCGGCAGAGGCGCTTGGCGATATTCCGGATGCTGCTGCTGTGGAGCCGTTGATCGATGTGCTTGATGATAAGTCCGGCCGGGTTCGGGCCAAGGCAATTGAATCTCTTGGCAAGATCAACGACAACAGTGCCATTGAACCCTTGATCGGGATGCTTCGAGATAATGAGAGCGAAGTTCGAGCCGCAGCAGTACGGTCTCTGACAAAGATGGGCAGGCAGGTTTCCAGTTCCTTGATCCTGGCCCTTAAGAATAATGATAAAGCGATTCAATTGGGCGCTGCAACCATTCTTGGGGATGTTGGAGACGATGGAGCCATTAATCCGCTTGTTGAAGCGTTTAAAGGCGGAGTGCCGGATGTAAGACATGCCGCAGGGAAGTCTCTGGCAAAGATTAACAAGAGCAATTCGGTTGAGCCGTTCCTGCAAATTTTGAAGGAAGAAAACCAAAGCTCGGAGATTAGAGCCGATGCTGCATGGGCGCTCGGGTTGATGGGCGATGCCAGAGCAAAGGACCTCTTGCTTCAGGTCATGGGCAATGACAAGGACAGCAACGTGCGACTGTGTGCGGCCAGGGCGCTCAAGAATATCGGGCATATGCAAATGCATAATAAGCCATTATATAATTATATATAACTATATTATTAAGTATCATATACATGAGGCCAATGGCTCACGGAGGTCTGCACCGCCCCGGAAAGATCTGCAAAATGAAGCGATGCGCAAATGTCGTTACAGCTAGAATGCAACCGAAGGCACATCGTAGAGTAAAAATTTAAGATCTTGCCGTTGCGAAAATGGTATATTGGCGATATAATGAGAATATTATCGATATTCATGGAATGAAAAGGAGGTTTAATCTTGAGGAGGATATTCAATAAAGTCAACTATGACTATTCAGCCGCAAGAGGAGGCTAACAGCTATTTCAAAAGATACCATTCTGCCTGAACAGATCCCTTTGGAGTTCCAGGTGCTCCTTTCCGCTTGCCGCGTCTTTCTGGGCACGGAAAAGCCTGCCCAGCTGGAGGCGACACTTGCACAAGGGCGGGATTGGGACAAGGTGCTCCAACTCGCCAACAGGCAGGGAGTGATGCCCCTGCTCTATCGCACAATCAACCAGAGCTGCCCGCAGGCAGTCCCGCAGAAGTGGCTGGCACGGCTGAAGATGCTTTATTTGCAGAATACTGCGCAGAATCTGAAGATGACTTCGGAACTGTTGAAGATATTGGATGCGATGAGAGAGGCGAGCATAAAAGCTGTGCCGCTCAAAGGCCCGATACTTGCACAGCAGGCATATGGGGATATTTCGGCACGGACATTTGTTGATCTAGATATCCTGGTTCCTAAGAAAGACGTCATGCACACAAAAGACCTTCTTCTCCTGGAAGGATATTGCCCAGATCTTTTATTGAACCAGGATCAAGAGAAAGCTTACCTTAAATCCCAGTGCGAATACAACTTCAATCAGAAAGCAAGAGGAATTCACCTTGAAGTGCACTGGCAGCTTCTCCCATCATGCTATGCCATCGGATTCGATGAAAACGGCATTTGGTCACGCATCAATGCTATAGCTTTTAATGACTGCAGTATTCCAGTCCTATCCTCAGAGGATCTGCTTCTGGCTCTCTGCATACACTCTGCCAAGCACTGGTGGGGCGCAAATACTCTGAAGATGATCTGCGATGTTGGGGCAGTGTTGCATTCCTGTCCCAACCTAGATTGGAACCAAACCATGAGATGCGCCGGAGAGCTTCATGTGGAGAGACTGCTCCTGCTAGGATGCAAATTGGCTGAGGGCCTCCTAGGAATAGAGCTCCCGGAGGACATATCAAAAAAGTCAGGGGATGATAAAGCAATAAGGTCCATGGTGTCGAACATCCTGAGCAATCTCATGGAAGGATCAAAGAGATCTTCTATGCTGATGGAAGGATTCTCATTTTGGTCCCTGGCTCGAGAGAGGCACTCGGATAGAATTCGGAGCGTGATGGGTCTGGCGCTGCAGCCAATGGGCGAGGATCTGCAGAAAGTGCCGCTGCCCGCATGGCTTTACCCGCTTTATCATATAATACATCCTGTAAGGATAATATGCGATTACGGGATGAAGGGGAGAGAGATATGAGATGCTTGGGGCGCGGGATGAGCAGATGCCTGTGTAAGGTAGTTTCGATGTAGAATTAGCTGGTTTCTTCGATATTCTTCTATGCCTTGATAGGATTATCCGCCATATCGATATGCTGATAGACGTTCTAAAATAGAGATCTATGTCTATAAACAAATGGATAAATGAAATGGATATTCTGCGCGGGATCGCGATATTGGCAGTCGTCGCCATCCATGTATCATATTATTTCTACAACATAAATCCGATTAATACCCTAGCCCACATCAATATTATTATTTATGTATTTTCCCAATTCGCGGTTCCCTTATTTATTTTCATCTCTGGGTATGTGCTATCCAACAAGTATTATGATACGTTTTCGCTAAAGCACTTCTACGCAGCGAGAGCTAGATCCATTCTGCCTTCTTATATCATATTTTCTATATTCTATACATCGTACCCGGCCTTTTACCATCACAAAATACCGACTACTTCAGAGATTATCCACAATATTTTTTCAGGCGAAAGTGTATACACATTTTGGTTTTTTATATTAATTATGCAGCTCTATATTCTCTACCCGATTATTATTAAAATATATAAGCTATTTGAGGATTACGATAAATCTAAACAGTTGCTATTATTTACGTTATTAGCACAAATTGCATATATTATAATTGCTACGTTGCAGGGCATTCATTCAGAGTGGAGCTTATTTATCAGTTACGTATTTTATTTTCTATTAGGTATATATGCAGACAAGAATACAAATGCTTTCCCATACACAAAATATGCATTCATATCGTCCATTATCATAACATTTTTCATTTATCGTACTTGGGTTGAAGGCATTGTGAAATATGGTACTGCCGAGTCCATCCCCGCACCATATTTCTTAATATCGAACGCCATGCAACCGTTATTATATTCAACGATTATTATCTCATTGTATAACTGCGTTAGATACTCAGAGAGTTTGACACTGAAAGCACTAGGCAATTACTCATTCGGCATATACTTAATACATATATTTTTTATGAATATAATTGTTTTATTATTTAGAACAATTAACCTATCCGCTAACAATCCATTATTCTATATATTATTATTTGTCACAACAGTTTTATTAAGTTACATTGCAGTAGGCATAATGATACGTATCCCTTTTGGAGACATACTCATGAATGCCAAGATTGCACCGAACCAGCCTGAAAAAAAGAGTATGCAAGAATCAGGTCGTTAAACCCATTTTAGAATAAAGGCAAAAAAATGGTTCCTCGATGTCTTGAAAAAATATGAGTATGTTGCGCAATTAGCAAAGCGACTTAGATTCATGGACATACCATGGCCATGCAGATGAAATGGGTAAACAGAAACTCAGCAGTCTTCAAGCGCTGAGAGCGAGCGAGTCTCAGCAGTTAAGCATGTATAATAATCTAAACCTGACGGAGTTATATAATTATTATAAATAACAGATCAATTACAAGAGAATAAGATCTTAAGGGCGCAAATAAATAATATCTTGAGATTTGAAATTAATGTTATAATGCAACAGTCATAAGATTAAGCAAGAGCTGAATTCACCCAATATGAAAGAGAGTACTAGCCGTTTTATTAAGGGGAGCGTTTATTCCATATATTCTAATATAGTTGTTATTTTAATTATGACTTTAATATCAATCTTCACCGCACGACATCTTGGTAGAGAGATTATGGGCTTATACAGTATTCTTTTAAGCCTTCAAGGAATAGTAACAATCTTTGCGATGTTTGGCATTCCTCCTGCCATGGCGAAATTGCTATCGGAATACTCTCAAACAAGAAAGGATGCCAGAGACGATCTGGTCTTGACGGCGTTTGCCCTGGTATTGGCATTCTCAATTGTTTTCGCCTCCATTTACTCCCTTAGCCGAGAAATAATTTCTGTAAGATTTTATAATGTGCCGGAATTGTCCCCAATGATCCAGATATCCTCTGCGATTGTTGTAATATTATCAGTATCCACTCTGACTAATTCTGCATTACAAGGATTCCAAAGGTTCAGACTGCTCTCCAGGTTAACGATCATTAACTCTGTAATATCCTTACCTGTAAGTATTTATTTAATATATTCCTGGGGAATTACAGGTGCACTGGTTGCTTTGCTTGTAAATTACATGGTAAGCGCGATAAATAATATCAGTCATCTATGGAAAATATTAAAGGAAGAGGACATAAAGATTAGGTTGTGTTTCAACCGTAGAGTCGCCAGGGAACTCATCGGCTTCGGAATGCCGATGGTACTATCGGGACTTGTAGTTATTCCAGGGGTTTGGTTTGCAAATACGACGCTTGCAATTTACTCCGGCTTGGGAGATGTAGGCTTGTTCGCGATAGCATACACCATTTCGAATATGCTGTTATTCATCCCTAACGCCATAGCCATACCCCTAATTCCCCTAGTATCCGAGTTTAGCGCTAAAGATAAAAGAGAGATGAATAACCTTTCATTGAATACGTTTTATCTCATTGGCATTTTGGCGCTACCGGGATCTATATTCACATGCATCTTCGCCAGGGATATTGTATCCGTCGTATATGGAAGCCAGTTTTATGGTTCATGGATGATCCTTTGTTTGATGGCCATCGCAATATATTTAGTATCATTGTGCAGTGTGATAGGTAATATAATAATTGGTTTGGGCAAAACTTGGGATTCGTTTATACTTAACGCACTATGGTTTATTAGCTTTATTATTGCCGCCCATTACCTAATTATGGCATATGGGTTATCCGGTGTAGGATATGCATATATTGCGTCGTATCTATTTTTTATAATTATTTTGCAGATCTATATGAAATATAAACAACATGTTGTGATCAAAAATTTCTCGTTATATCTAATCGTTCCACTGATTATTCTATTGATAAGCTTGTTTATACCAAATAGCATCTATTACAGAGTTGCATACTTCCTGATTTTTTTGCTTATTGGCATTGTATTATCGAGAAAGAGTAGGGCATCATTAAGAGGAATGTGGATAGATCTTACTGCATCTCCAAATACGAAAAATTGAGAGAAAATCAATCCGGAGATATCCATTCAGTGATAAAAGATATAATATATATAAGTTCTGTAAACTGGGATGGTCGTACACAGAGAATGCAGCATCTAGCTTTGAACTTATCGTCCTACTTCAGGATTTTATATGTTAATCCTAGACCAATATCCATTGATATATTTAGAAAGTACCTTTTGAAAAGAAATGTTGAGGGAGAGCTGAAATTGGGGTCCAGGCTGGAGAAAATTAACAATAACCTATTTGTATTTACCCCGTTCCTAAATATACCTTTCATGAGTGTAGCTTGCTCAAACCGCAGCATGGATTACTTAAATTCCTTAATGATTGCAAGACAGATACAATTTGCCGTGTCCAGATTGAATATGAAAAATACATTACTCTGGCTGACATCACCAACTCAAATCGGCTTGATTAATCGAATGGATAAGACATCACTCTGCTATGATTGCCTCGATAATTTTCCTTATTTTTTCCGCGGATCGACTCGCCAAAAGGTAGAAAGATGCGAAGAGTATCTGATCAGACATGCAGATATAATCCTGGCCACAACTAAGGGCTTAGAAGAGAAATGTAATAGGATTAATAAAGAAACATATTATGTTCCGAATGCAGTAGATAATGTGATGTTTGACCCAACAAAAAGAGGGGAGTGTCCGTTGGATATAAAGCACATAAATCATCCTATGATAGGCTTTATTGGATTCATTGGGCACTGGATCGATTTAGACCTTATAAAATATGTGGCAAAAATGAGGCCAAAATGGTCTATTGTTTTGGTTGGAGGTAGCGATTTAGATCTACACAATCTAAAAAATTGTAAAAATATATTAATATTAGGGGAAAGAAATCATGATCAGTTACCCAATTACTTGAAAGCATTCGACTTATGCATGATTCCTTTTAAGATCAATGAGCTAACAGATCAAGTCAACCCTGTAAAGCTATATGAATATTGCTCGATGGGCAAACCTACCGTAGCAACAGATACGCAAGAATTAAGAAAATACCCGCTTATTTGTAAGGTTTCTAGAACGTATGAAGAGTTCATAGATAATATTGGCGATATTTTAAAAGATGATGACAAGGAAAAGGCACGCATAAGAATGGATTTTGCAAAAGATAATTCATGGGCGCAAAGAGCTTTAATAATAAAAAAAGCAATCTTGAAAATAGCATGATAATAAATTCAGAATGCATATTTAAAAATTTAAATGGCTCTTACTTTTTTTGCCATTATGTTAAAATGTCTTCCACAGACGCCAGGAGAAAATTCTGATTTCTCAATTTGGAATCCTGCAAGTTCCAGAAGACATCTTATTTC
>RPOO01000060.1 GCA_003857025.1 Methanothrix sp. | reverse complement strand
GAGGCCGCACTGTTCACGGCTTCCATGCTGGGCCTGATCTATGCAGATAACCTGCTTCAGCTCTTCATATTCTGGGAGTTGGTGGGTCTGTGCTCCTATCTCCTGATAGGATTCTGGTACCGCAAGCCCTCTGCGGCTGCCGCTGCCAAGAAAGCATTCTTGACAACGCGCGTGGGCGACGTTCTGTTCCTGACCGGCATAATCCTGCTCTACAATAACATGGCCAGCCTGAACCTCGCACTCAAACCCGGCGAGTACCTCTTGCAGTTCCCGGTGATCTATGCTCATCTCGCCCAGATTCCACCGGCGCAACTGACGCTTATCGCCCTTGGACTCTTGGGCGGCGCAGTAGGCAAATCAGGTCAGTTCCCCCTGCATGTCTGGCTTCCCGATGCTATGGAAGGCCCGACGACCGTCTCGGCCATGATCCATGCCGCTACGATGGTTACAGCAGGCGTCTACCTGGTCGCCAGAATGTTCCCGCTCTTCTACGCCGCGCCTCACGGCCTGACGGCAGTAGCAGCAGTGGGTGCCTTCACAGCTCTGTTTGCAGCCACAATGGGCCTCACAGCCTTCGATATCAAGAGGGTGCTGGCCTTTTCGACCGTCTCCCAATTGGGATTCATGATGGCCGGTCTCGGAATTGGTGCCGCAGTCGGCACTATGGCTGTCGGAGTCGCCATGTTCCACCTCATCGGCCACTCGTTCTTCAAGGCCCTGCTCTTCCTCGGCGCAGGCTCAGTCATCCACGCAGTCAATACTAACGATATGCGAGAGATGGGCGGCGTCGGGAAGTACATGAAGTGGACCATGTATACCATGCTCATAGGTTCCCTGTCCCTGGCCGGATTCCCATTCTTCACGGGATTCTTCTCCAAGGACGAGATCATAGTAATCGCCTACGAGTATGGCGTGTTGATCAACTTCCTGCCCTACATCTTCCTGGTGCTGGCGGCGGTTCTGACGGCGATCTATACCTTCAGAATGTGGTTCTCCGTCTTTACAGGCAAGGAGAGGTCAAACTACGGCAAGCATGAATCACCCATGATCATGATCGGGCCGCTGGTCATCCTGGCAGTTTTCGCATTTGGTTTCGGCATTGCAGCCCAGAGTGACTTCTACAGCTACCTTGACACCAACTTCGAGCACTACGATGTCAACTTCGAGGAGTTGAGCGTCATCGGAGGCCATACGCTTGCAGGCGAACACGGTGCAGAAGGCGCAGCCGAAGGCGCTCATGGCGCGGAAGGTGCGGCTGAAGGTGCCGGCGAAGCCGAGTCCGAACCGAAAGAACCCTGGTACATCCAAATACTGCCCATAATCGTCGCCATTGGCGGCATTCTCACAGCCGGGCTGTTCTACTGGGACAAAATCAAGAAGTTCGACCCAAGCCAGGTTACCGGCGACAAAGACCCCATCCGCAAGATGCTGCTGAAGGGATACTATCAGCATGAGATCTTGACCGGATGGTTCGCGGAAGGAATTGTCTACGGCACGGCGTTGATCTGCAACACGATCGACATCAAGCTGGTAGACGGCTGGCTCAACTGGCTCAGTGCCTGCGTAATGGGATTCGCACAGAATGTTAGAAAGGTTCAGAGTGGTGTCGTGCAAAACTACGTCACGGCTCTAGTGCTGGGGATAGTGGTACTGGTGGTTGTTATATCGCTAGCTAAGGAGGTGGGCCTGGCATGATCGCAAACGCAATTTCGTTGATGATCATTGTTCCACTCATCGGAGCGCTGGTTTCCTTCTTCGCGGGGTCCAAGGCCAAGTTCGTGGCCCTTGTGGCCTCACTGATACCTCTGGTCTTATCCCTGCAAATGTACATGGAGTTCGACAAAACCTCAAAGATCATGCAGTTCGTGGAGAGCTACAACTGGGTTCCCACTCTAGGAGTGAAATATACCGTCGGAGTTGACGGCATAGGCTTCCCCCTGTTGCTCCTGTCCACCATTGTGACCGTATTGGTCATAATTTACTCCTGGGGAGAGACAAAGAAGCCCAATCAGTACTTCGCCCTGCTTCTCCTGAACGAAGTGGGTGTCTTAGGCGTCTTCACAGCCCTGGACTTCTTCCTGTTCTACATCTTCTGGGAGATAGTACTCATCCCCATGTTCTTCCTCATCGGATCGTGGGGCGGCCCGAGAAAGGATTACGCAGCGATCAAGTTCTTCATCTACACCCACGTGGCAAGCTTAGTGATGCTGCTGGCAATCTTCGCCCTGTACTTCACTTACCAGCTGCCCGACGGGTCCAGAACCTTCGATATGCTGACCCTGCTTCAGGCCACTTCGGACAAGACCATATTCCCGACCAGCCTGCTCAACATCATCTTTGCAGGACTGCTGCTGGGATTCCTGGTCAAGATGCCCGCCTTCCCATTCCACACCTGGCTGCCTGATGCCCACGTCGAGGCACCCACCGCCGGTTCCGTGGTTCTGGCGGCTCTGCTGCTCAAGATGGGCGGATACGGCCTCTTCCGGGTCATTATGCCCATGCTGCCAAACGTCGACAAGGCCTTCGTGACCATCATCGCCATCATCGCGGTGCTGTCAATCGTCTATGGAGCCTTCATGGCGCTGGCACAAAAGGACATCAAGAAGCTGGTGGCCTACTCGTCCGTCAGCCACATGGGATTCGTAACTTTGGGAGCTGTGGCTTTCACCTGGATGTCCATTCAGGGTGCCATGTTCCAGCAGTTCTCCCACGGCATCATCACCTGCGTCCTGTTCATGTCTGCCGGTACTATCCAGCACGTGGTCGGAACCAGGGTTATCGCCGATTTGGGTGGCCTGGCTGATCGCATGCCAAAGTTCGCCGTCCTCATGATGGCCGGATTCATGGCCTCCCTGGGACTGCCGGGCATGAGCGGCTTCGTGGCTGAGTTCATGGTCCTGACCGGATCATACCCAACACTGCCCACCTACACCATAATCGTAGTATTCCTGAGCGTGGCCACCACTGCTGCCTATCACCTTTGGGCCATGCAGAAAGCCATGTTCGGACCGATCTTGAAGAAGTATATGAATGTCCATGATCCGCACAGCTACGAGCTGTTCTCTATGGCCATGATCATCGTTCTCACGCTGATCTTCGGCATCCAGCCCGGCCTGATCACGGATATAATGGGCACGGCTGCTACCCAGCTCATGGAGCCGGTAGTGACCCTTTCTCAGATGGGGGTGATCTGAAGTGGACTTTTCGCACTACGCACCCCTTTGGGGAGAGGCGTTGCTCACAGCTCTGGCAGTGCTTGTTGTGCTGCTGGGCTCTCTCATGAAGGATAGCGGCAAGCTCATGGGATACCTGAGCGCAGCCGGTATCGTGGCGGCTCTGGCAATTGTTGCCAACACTTTAACCATCGCCAAGCCTGCTATATTCTTCTTCGATACAGTCTCAGTTGATGCCTTGTCTCAGTTCTTCAAGGCCGTCTTCCTGATTGTATCACTCTTGGTAGTGATTGCATCGCTATCCAAGTATACGGGAAAGGGAGCAGATGTTTACTATGCGCTGCTCCTCTTCGCCACAGTCGGCATGATGGTGGTCGCCAGTTCCGTTGATCTCGTGACCCTGTTCGTGGGATTCGAGCTGGCAAGCCTGTCCACCTATGCCCTGGCAGCCTTTGACAAGAGCAAGAAGAACCTGGAAGCCGCCATGAAGTACTTCATCTTCGGGTCGGTCTCCTCGGCGTTCATGCTCTTCGGCTTCTCGCTGCTCTACGGCATGACGGGCTCAACCAAACTGGCGGACATCGCCGCAGCATCCCTGGCCGATTTCGGCCCGGCGACGCTCGTGGCTCTGCTCTTCGTCATTGCAGGATTTGCCTTCAAGATGGCTCTGGTGCCCTTCCATATGTGGGCTCCCGATACCTACGAGGGCGCACCGGCGCTCGTTTCGGCAATGCTTGCCGCGGGCTCCAAGAAGATGGGCTTTGCAGCCGCCTTCAGGGTGCTCCTCATCGGGCTCATTGCTCTGCGCATGGAGTGGTATCTTGCCTTCGCAATTCTTGCAGCCGTAACCATGACCTTGGGCAACCTGGCCGCCTGCTGGCAGGATAACGTCCGGCGCATCCTGGCGTACTCATCCATCGCTCAGGCTGGTTACATCGCCATCGGCTTTGTGGTGGTAGGTGCAGCTTACGGAGCCGCCCCTGTCACAGCCTTCAACGGCCTGGCGGTTCCAGCAGCTCAGCTCGGCATAGCCGGTGCACTGCTGCTCATCCTGGGACATGCACTCATGAAGACCGGAGCCTTCATCGGCACGGCTCAGGTGGCGTCCATGGTTTCAGCAAGCAGCGAAAAGGACCCCGATGACATCTCGAACTATGCAGGTCTTGCTCAGAGAGCGCCCATCACCGCGTTCTGCATGCTGATCTTCATGTTCGCCCTGGCAGGAATTCCGCCAACGGCTGGATACATCGGCAAGTTCGTGCTCTTCAGCTCGGCCATTTACTCCGGCCTCTTGTGGCTGGCGGTAATCGCCATCCTCAACAGCGCTCTGTCGCTGGTGTACTACCTGAGGATCATCAGCTACATGTACCTGAAAGAGCCCGCCGGTCCGAAAGTCTCGGAGCCGAAAGGATATGTGGTCGCCCTGGTCCTGACCCTCATAGCAGTGGTCTGGATCGGTGTCTTCCCGCAGTCATTCGTCGACTGGGCACTGCAGGCAGCAGCGGTTCTGCTGCCTCAGTAAAACATTTTTTGGCCTTTTTTATAAATCCACTTATCTAATTTCGCTAATGGCCTTGTTTTATAATCCTTGAGTTATTCTGCCTTCAAAGAACAGCACCATTTAAGGTTTGATGGCCAACAATCTCTCGATTGTCGCACACTCCATAAAACCGAAAAACAGAATGAAAAAACGTCCGATTGGGCGATTTTTGCCCCTTTTTGCAAAAATCTTCCATCAATTGCTATCGCATCTTTTATTGCCACTGAATTCATCTATTTTGTACTGATGCAAAATCCCAGGAAATACGGCAAGCCGCCTTTTTGCGTGGCTGTCGTTCATGGCGGTCCGGGTGCTGCCGGAGAGATGGAAACCGTGGCGCGAGAGCTTTCCTCCTGCGTTGGCGTTCTGGAGCCGCTGCAAACTGCGTCTTCGGTCCGGGGGCAGATAGAGGAACTGAAGATTATTTTGCAGAAATTTTTAGAACCTCCGGTGATCTTGATCGGCTTTTCCTGGGGCGCGTGGCTCAGCTTCATGCTGGCAGCAGAGCATCCTGGGCTTGTTAAGAAGCTGATCTTAGTGGGGTGCGGGCCGTTCGAAGAGGAATATGCCTCAGAGATTCTCCCAACCAGGCTTGGCAGGCTTGACGATAATGAGCGCCATGAAGCGATGCGAATATTCGAAATGATTGAAGAAAACATCGACGCTGCGCAAAAGGATCGGGCCCTGGCCAGGATAGGCGAGCTTCTAGGTAAGGCGGATGCATTCGATCCCATTCCCGGTCTGCCGGAAATCAATCATGCTGCAATTTTAAAATGCGATGCGGAGATCTTTCGGCGTGTTTGGAAGGAAGCGGCGGCCATGAGGCAAAATGGAGTTCTGTTGGCGCTCGGCAAAAATATCAATTGTCCCGTGGTGGCAATTCACGGTTCTTGGGACCCGCATCCAGCAGCCGGAGTAAAGGAGCCTCTGCAGAATATTTTGTCGGACTTTCGCTTTATTCTGCTTGATGAATGCGGACATAAACCCTGGATAGAGAGAAGGGCAAGGCATAGGTTTTACTCAATATTAAAAGATGAGATATAATTAAAATTTGATTAATATGTAACTCCTTAATAACTATTTGCCTTATAATTAGGGGCAATCTTCTGCAGGTGAGTCGCAGGAGAGCAATTTTTGCTTAATCCTTTTGCCTTGATAGTTTCCATTAATGATACTTTCCATTGATGGTACTTTTGAATAATGATGCCTTTGAAAAAGAATCCATATATTAGAATAGTATTAGTGATATATAAAACTCTTCATATTGGCTTTAGGGCTGGTTTTTAGGAATCCTCAACATAGATATTTTAGTGGCAAATTATAATAAGCTAGTTTATATTATATTGCACTATAACAAATATTGCGTGATCTACTAATTCAATTGATAAAATTATAATAATTACCGAGTGGTTAAATTACAATTGAAGAGAAAAATTATCATGTTCATCGATTATTCATAGAAGCTTTTTCTTATTATTGGATTTATTAATTCATCGTTGTTGTATTTCTGGAATGATTTTACCAGGATCAGCAAGAGTGACAGCCGTAAAAATCAGATACGTCCAGAACAATATCGTTTCATTGAGTAAGTAAATTGCATAGAGTTTCTTATTTCAGGTCAGTAAGATTTATATGTATAAAAAATAAAGAGTCTTATGCAATGGGAGGCAGTTTCTCCATCAAATAGAGAAGATCTGCCGCAGGATTGTCCATGATACAAGAACGCGATGAACCCTTGGCTATTCTCCTTGCGGAGGATGATCCAGTATGGCAGAAGATGGCGCTCTTGATGCTCAAAAAATTGGGACATAGAGCAGAATGCGTTGCCAATGGCCTCGAAGCCTTGCAGGCACTGGAGAAGATGAACTATGACATGGTTGTTATGGATATTCAGATGCCGATAATGGACGGTATTAAGGCCACCAAAGCCATTCGAAAACGCTGGCCGACAGTCCCGAAGATCGTGGTAGTAACCGCATGTTCCTGGTATCGTGAGTCTTCTTTTGAGGCGGGAGCAAATGAATTCCTCATAAAGCCCATTGGAATGGAGGACCTTCGCGCAGCCATTGTGCGCATCGCGATCGAATGACGGTCTGGTCTTCGCCGCGAACTTAAGAACGAGCCGTATTCTGGCGTTCTTCATGGATCGGCGAGGTGAAAGAAATACAATCATTAGAAAAATTTGGAAATGTTGTACAAAAGAAAAAAATCGTAAAGAACATACATATAAGTGATTAATAAGCATACCGTCGTGCAGAACCATAATGCATTTTTCAATATTTAATTATGCGGATTTTTAAAAATAATATTCAAGGAGCTTGTTCGCTCCGAAAATCAATATGATCTCTTCTTACTTCCATCTGAGATAGACTCCCTTCCATCTGAGATAGATTCAAATATGCATGTGAGGCAGTCACAATCCTGCATAGCCTGCGGCCCGACTTTGGACCAAAGGCCATAAGTTAGGATGCGTTGAGGAATGAGCATGACGGAGAAGCTTGATGAAATCGGTTCGCGTCTGCGTGAACTGAGGGAGCTGAATCGGGTGGAGCCCGTGGATATGGCGCAGCACCTCAAAGTGCCGGTTGAGACCTATAACTGCTATGAGGAGGGAAAGCTAGACATTCCCGCCAGCATCCTCATCGGCATCGCGCGAAAGCTGAATGTGGATTTAGGACTGATCTTGACGGGCGAAGAGTCCAAGATGAATATCTTTACCGTCACCAGAAAAGGAGATGCGGTGGAGGTAGAGCACAGGAAAGAGTATCACTCTCAGAGCCTGGCCGGGAAATTTGCTCACAAGAAAGCGGAACCCTTCATCGTCACTATTGATCCCAAGAAAGATAAGCCGAGACTCTACAACCACTCCGGCCAGGAGTTCGACTATGTGCTCGAGGGGACACTCAAGCTGACCATCAACGAGAACGCGATCATACTTAACGAAGGCGATTCCATATTCTTCGATTCGTCGTATAAGCACATTATGGAAGCCTTGAATGATAAACCAGTGAAATTGCTGGCAGTGGTCATGTAGCATTTGGAAAGAGGATTTCAGAAATGTCGTCTTTATTACCCAAATTTGTCTCGCGGGTTGACTTTAAATCTTACGAGGAATTCAAAGAGAATTTAAAGATCATCGTTCCCGCGAATTTTAATTTTGCTTTTGATGTGGTGGATGCCTACGCTGCGGAAAATCCGGAAAAGCGTGCTCTGGTGTGGTGCAACGACTTCGGAGAAGAGAAGATCATCACCTTTGGAGAGTTGAAAGTTCTCAGCGACAAGGCCGCCAATCTCTTTGTGCAATACGGCGTGAAGAAGGGAGACACGGTCATGCTCACTCTCAAGAGCCGCTGGGAGTTTTGGGTCTGCATGGTGGGCCTAAACAAGATCGGCGCGATCTCCATTCCCTCCACGCACATGCTCAAGGCCAAGGACTTCGTCTACCGAATCAAGAAAGCTGAGCTGAAGATGATCATCTGCATCGGCGAAAACGGAGTTCCCGGTGAGTTTGATGCCGCCCATATCCAGTTGGGCGACGTGCCGCTCATCAAAGCTTTTGTGGGAAAAAGGACCCAGACGCGAGATGGCTGGATCAACTTCGATTTGGAGCTGGAGACGGCATCGCCGAATTTTGCGCGGCCCACGGGCGCAGAGGCTACCAAGAACGACGACATCTTGCTGGCCTATTTCACATCGGGAACCACGGGATACCCGAAGATGGTCAAGCACGATCAAACCTATCCTCTGGGCCATATCCTCACCGCCAAGTACTGGCAGAATGTGGAGGATGACGGGCTGCACTACACGGTAGCCGATACGGGCTGGGCCAAGTGCGCCTGGGGCAAGATCTACGGCCAGTGGCTGGCCGGGTCGGCGGTCTTCGTTTACGATTACGACCGCTTCGATGCGGGCCGGATGATGGACGAGATGGTCAAGTACGGAGTTACCACCTTCTGTGCGCCGCCTACCATCTTCCGGTTTATGATCAAGAGCGACATGTCCCGCTACAATTTCTCCAATCTCAAGTACGCGGTTACGGCAGGAGAGCCGCTCAATCCGTCCGTTTACGAGAAGTTCCTGGAGACCACGGGCCTGAGGCTGATGGAAGGCTTCGGCCAGACGGAGACTGTGGTCTGCATCGCCAACTATCCCTGGATGTCGCCCAAGCCCGGCTCGATGGGCAAGCCCGCGCCGGGATTCGACATTGTTCTCATCGGCAAGAACGACAAGGAGTGTGAAGTTGGCGAAGAAGGCGAGATTGTTATAAAAACGGACAAAGGCAAGCCCGTCGGCCTTTTCACCGACTATCACCTCGACCCGGACAAGACCAAGAACACCTGGCATGATGATTACTATCATACCGGAGACACGGCCTGGCGGGATGAGGATGGATTCTTCTGGTTCATAGGACGCACGGACGACATGATCAAAAGCTCCGGCTACCGCGTGGGACCTTTCGAGGTGGAGTCGGCACTGATGTCGCACCCGTCCGTTCTGGAAGTGGCCATCACCGGAGTTCCTGATGCCATTCGCGGACAGGTGGTCAAGGCAACTATCGTCCTGACCAAAGGATTTGCAGCCTCGGAGGAGCTGAAGAAGGAGCTGCAAGACCACGTCAAGAAGGTCACAGCGCCCTACAAGTATCCAAGGATCATCGAGTTCGTGGAGGAGCTTCCCAAGACCATCAGCGGCAAGATCAGGCGCATTGATATCAGGGACAAAGACAAGCCCTACCCGGTCATAACCGCGCTGGAGTGCAAGGCATGTGAGCGGTGTCTGCTGGCCTGTCCCGCCGATGTCCTGAAGATGAGCGAGGAGCTTAACGACCGCGGATACAATTTTGCAGTTTACAAAGGAGACGGATGCATAGGCTGCGGCGCTTGTTACTACACATGTCCCGAGCCGCTGGCCATTGAGGTGCATGTGCCTCAGAAGGAGAAAACAGAGGAGAATTGATAATGGCATCTCAGTTAGTGGCAGGGAACAGTGCAGTGATCGTCGGGGCCATGTATGCTGGCTGCGACTGTTTCTTCGGTTATCCCATCACACCGGCGAGCGAGATACTTCATGAGGCGTCCAAGTTTTTCCCGAAGGTTGGCCGCAAGTTCGTGCAGGCCGAGTCTGAGGAAGCGGCCATCAACATGGTCTACGGCGCGGCAACCGCAGGCCACAGGGTTTTAGCGGCCTCCTCCGGCCCGGGCATGAGCCTGAAGCAGGAAGGAATCACCTACATCGCAGGGGCCGAGCTTCCCTGTGTCATCGTCGACATCTGCCGGGCGGGGCCGGGCCTTGGCAACATCGGGCCGGAGCAGTCGGACTACAACCAGGCATGCAAGGGCGGAGGGCACGGCTGCTACAACAACATCGTTCTGGCACCGGGAAGCGTGCAGGAGATGTGCGACTTCACCATGAAAGCCTTCGAGCTGGCCTTCAAGTACCGCAATCCCGCCATCGTCCTGGCGGACGGCGTGCTGGGGCACATGGTTGAGCCCCTCAAGTTCCCGGAGACGGCACTGGAGCACAAGATCGATACCACCTGGGCCGTGGCGGGAAAGGCGGAGACGAGGGGGAATTTGGTGACATCCATCGCCCTCAACTTCGACGAGATGGAACAGCATAACTACAAGCTGCAGGAGAAGTACCAGCGCATCAAGGAGAACGAGGCGGCCTGGGACGGCTACAAGCTGGATGACGCCAAGGTTGTTCTGGTATCTTACGGCATCAGCAGCAGGATTGCCCGCTCAGCGGTTGACGCGGCTCGAAAGATGGGAATCAAGGCCGGGCTCTTCCGGCCCATCACGCTCTTCCCGTTCCCGGAGAAGGAGATTCGCCTTCTCGCGGAGAAAGGCTGCAAGTTCATTTCCGTGGAGATGAGCAACGGCCAGATGCGAGAGGACATTCGCCTTTACAGCGGCTGCCAGCCGGTGGAGCTGGTCTGCCGCTACGGAGGAAACCTGATTCAGCTGGATGACATTGTCAAGAAGATCAAGGAGGTGGCTTAAATGGCGGCCAAAGAAAAAATCATCGGTGGGCATCCGGGAATTTACGCATCGTTCCCGCGCAAGGGCGGGGCGGCTCCCACGGCGACGCACTACTGTCCGGGCTGCGGCCACGGGATACTGCACAAGCTCATCGGCGAGGCGATGGCGGAATTGGAAATTCAGGACCGCTGCGTGGTCATCAGCCCGGTAGGGTGCGCGGTCTTCGCTTACTACTATCTGGACTGCGGGCACGTGCAGGCCGCTCACGGCAGGGCTCCGGCCATTGCCACCGGCATCTCGCGAGCCGAGGACAACGCCATCGTCATGTCCTACCAGGGAGACGGCGACCTGGCCTCCATCGGCCTCAATGAGACCATTCAGGCTGCCAACCGCGGCGAGAAGCTGGCGGTATTCTTCATCAACAACACCGTTTACGGCATGACCGGCGGCCAGATGGCACCCACGACCCTCATCGGCGAGGTTACAGCCACCACGCCGCAAGGCCGCGATCCCAGAGACATGGGCTACCCCATGCACATCTGCGAGATCCTGGACACGCTCAAAGCGCCGGTCTTCATCGAGCGGGTCAGCCTCTCCGACATCGAGCACATCCGAAAGGCCCGCCGCGCCGTGAAGAAGGCTCTGCAGATTCAGAAGGACAAGCTCGGCTACTCCTTTGTGGAGTTCCTCTCGCCCTGTCCTACCATCTTGAGGATGGACGCGCAAGCCGTTGCCAAGTTCGTCAACGAGCAGATGGAAAAAGAGTTCCCCCTGAAAAAGTTCAGGGACAGATCCGCCGAGGTTCAGCCTGTGGTGAGGGCGGAGAGCGACTACTCAAAGGAATCTCTGGACAAGATCTTCGGCTGCACCGAGATGCAGTGCATCGAGATGGAAAAAGACCGGGAGTTTGCGCCCAAAGGCGTCAAGATCGCCGGATTCGGCGGCCAGGGAGTGCTGAGCATGGGACTGGCTCTGGCGCAGGCGGCCTTCGGCTGCGGTCGGTTTGTCTCCTGGTATCCCGATTACGGCCCGGAGCAGCGGGGCGGCACCTCAAACTGCTCGGTGATCGTTTCCGGAGAGCCCATCGGCTCGCCGGTAGTGGATCATCCCGATGTGCTGGTGGCGTTCAACCGGCCGTCGCTGGAGAAGTTCGCGCCTTCGGTCAAGAAGGGCGGCCTGATCATCTACGAGTCGCTGGCCGGGCAATTCCAGGCACCGGAGGGCGTGAAGGTCATATCCGTTCCGGCGACCCAGATCGCCACGGATAAGGGCGCACACCAGGCCGCAAACACGGCCATGTTCGGCGCGCTCATGCAGGCGGGAAACCTGGGGCTGCCGCGCGAGGCTTACGGGAATGCGTTCCGCGTCACATTCGCCAAGAAGCCCAAGCTCATCCCCAAGAACCTGGATATTCTGGAGGCAGGGGCGCAGGCGGTCAAGCTGCTGGAGATGGCGAGCAAGAAGTGAGAAAAGAAAGCTATTTTAATTTTTTTATTATTTTAATTTGCTTTTATATTTCTTTGTTTGGTTCTTCAATTTTCCGGCCTGCTGAAAGCACTTCATTAATCAGACTGATGGCCACCTTGACGTTCTCCGAGTTCTCTATTTTTTGTCTCGCACTGGTTGATCGCGCCGGTGTGCAATAATATCCGCAGTCTCTCCCTTTCTGCTGTTCGCTATCTTATCGATGAATAATACTTATATGCTTCAATGACCATTTAACATGCATTGAGTGATGGGCCATGAATATCAATCTGGGCGCGCCGTATGAAGCCGCCATAAAGAGCATCATCGATAAGGGTTATGCCGGAAGCCAAACCGAGGTCATACGCCAGGCCATCCTTGCCTACGAGCGGGTAATCGAGGAGGAAGAACTGGCCCTCGTGCACAAAGCCGTCGAGATAGAGATGGCAGATATCGAGGCAGGAAAGTGCAAAACCCATTCTTTTGAGTGCATCATGTCTTCGTTAGAATGTTAAGACAAAGAGCCGTGAGATTGCACTCAATGGGTTTGGTATTATCATTTTCTCTTAATTCAGATCTTTGCATTTCATGTCTTCCAAGAGCACTTCACAAATAAGATCCGCGGCTTCTCTGATGTTCTGCAAAGCTCCGGTCATGGTCTCGCCCTCACTGATCGCGCCGGGAAGCTCCACGCAGCGAGCGGTGAAGCCGCCTTCATCTTGAGGTTCGAGGATGACTGTGTATTTAGTAGACCGAATGGCGTCTCCGAGGACGCAGTTCGTAATAATCGCCATTCAGCCGTCCAAGAATCTCAAGTAATAAACCATCGCAATTAGCAGCGGCACAAAGCCAATCAGCAAGGCCCAGTAGGCTCTTTTCAGGTTCCTGTGCTTGTGGCCTACTGCATTATCATAAGCTTTCTTGGCCAAGTCCGGCGAGCTAAGGTTTGTCTTGTAGGTCTCAGGAGTAAATACCCTAACCGCAAAGAAGAGGCAGATCAACCAGAAAACAACAGGGCTGACGAAGAGAATGATGCGCAGCCAGGCATCCGTTCCCTGCACAGCCATGACTTTTCGCAAGTCGCTGAAGGATACGGCGGCGAAATAGATGCCCTCCACCAAGGTTACGGCGCTAATGAGCTGCTTGGCGGCTTCCTCCAGAGATGCAATGGACTCCTTGACCATGCCGCGAGCGGTCTGCAGCCAGAAGTCGTCCAGATCGGTCACGGGCTCGCCGATGGCATCCGGTGCGCCTGCATTGCCTGCCATTTCAAAATTCCTCCAATACCCGCTACAACTTCCTTAATATTGGATCAGTTTCGCGAACCTTCGTCACCCAGATCTTGTTGCGGGTTCCGCAAAAAATGCATGGCACAACAAAAGAGACAGCTCCATCGTCCCCTTCTCTGGCAAGCTTGCCTTTTGCTTCCAGATGAGGACGCTCATTCCAGGAGAATGTTCGATCCGGTGCGGTGCATTTCTCATTGCGGCATAAAATTTTAAGCATGATCGCACTCCTTTTTTATAGATTTTTCTCCAGCCTCTCCCGAACCTCGCGAGCCAGCTTCGCGTAGGGGCTGCTTAGCTCCCTAAAGACTGCCTCAGCCTGACTAATCAATTGCAGGGCTGCCGTTACATTTCCAATTTTCTCTTCAAGCAATGCCATCTGCGCTTGAGAGAGCGCAACGCCGTTCTTGTCCCCAAGTTCCTCTTTTATTTTCAGGCTTTGCTGGTAGAGCTTGCGGGCCTCGTCGTAATCGCCGGTGTCTTGAGCCAACATGCCCAACTGGTGAAGCGAGCTGGAAACGCCGCTCTTGTCCCCAAGTTCCTCCAATATCTTCAGGCTTTGCTGGTAGAGCTTGCGGGCCTCGTCGTAATCGCCGGTGTCTTGAGCCAACATGCCCAACTGGTGAAGCGATTTGG
>RPOO01000059.1 GCA_003857025.1 Methanothrix sp. | reverse complement strand
TCGCGAGTGCCCTTGGCCATCAGCACTACCACTCTTCCCGCCCTCGCCCTGCCGGTGCGGCCCTTGCGCTGGATGCTGCGAATCTCGGAGGGCACCGGCTCGTAAAAGAGAACCAGGTCCGTGGAGGGAATATCGATCCCCTCTTCGCCCACGGATGTGGCGATAAGGACATTGAACTCGCCCGCCCGGAATTTCTGCAAGATCTCCGCCTGCTTCTTCTGGCTCAAGCCCGCGTCCTCCTGGCGGCTGGACTGGCCCACGAATCGGACGGCCTTGATGGTCGAGTCGTTTTTCAGGTACTTGAGCAGAGACGAGGCCGTGTCCCGGTAGTTGGTGAAGACCATTATGCGTGAATCGGGCTTGGCCTCGATCTGCTCCATCAGAATCTTTCGGACGGCGGCAGGCTTCGGATGCTCGGCTTTCGTCTCCTCCAAAGCATTCATGGCCTGCCTGAACTTGGGGTCCTGCATAATGCGCCGGGATGCTTTGGAGCCGCTGCGAGAGAGCGCCTCGCCTTGCAGCCTCTGAAAATACATTCGCAGGGCATCCGGCCCTTGCGTCTCGGCCAGCTCGACCGCGTGCTGCAGTTTTAAGATCTCTGCCATCACCGAGATGCCTTTGAAGGTCGCAGCATCCGCTCGCGTCTTGGCTGAGGACATGAGGAGTGCCTGCAGCCCTAAAAGCTCCTTCTTGGAGGCGCGCGGATCAATCCTGGCCGGGCTGACGCCGAGCAGGTTCAGGTCGTCGATCTTGCTCTTCAAAACATCTTCGATCGCCGTCCGGATCGTGAGCAGTTCCTCCGGGACGACGACTTTCACCCATTCGATCTCTCGCTGGTGCACAAATGGGGCGACATCCGGATCGGATTCCGTTCTGGTCTGAATCTTCTTGATGCCGAGGTTGGTGCAGATCTCGGCGATCTTCTCGCTCTGGCTGCCGGGGCTGGCCGTAATGCCGAGCACCAGGGGATTTAATGCCTCCCTTGCATAGCGTTCCGCGATATAGACGTAGGCGTAATTTCCTGCGGCGCGGTGAGCCTCGTCGAAGATCACCAAAGATACGTCCTCAAGATCAATGCGGCGAGAGAGGAGATCGTTCTCGATCACCTGCGGCGTGGAAGTGACGATTCGAGCCTTTCTCCAAAGCTCCGCCCGCTTCTCTGCAGCCGTCTCTCCGGTCAGCATCATTACTGCAGATTCATCTTTCAAGACGCGGGCGAGGAAAGTCGCATGTTGCTCTACCAGAGGCTTGGTCGGAGCCAGGAACAGAACTTTACCCTTGTCCATTCTCGCCAGGAGCACCATAAGAGCGATGACCGTCTTGCCAAGGCCGGTGGGAACGACGATCAGGCTGGATACTTTTAGGGCTGTTGCTGCCAGATCCAACTGGAAGAGCCGCTTCTCCACGCACTCTGGCTTGAGAAGCGGATGCTCCAGGTAAGAAGACATGATTTATTCTGTATATGTCATTGTATTTAACTCGCAGGATGGGTGAGTGATGAAGCATTCCGGGGGACGATTTGAGAATATTGGTTTTGTTTTGATTTTCAAGGACGGCTAATGCTCGCAGGAATGAATCTTAAAAAATACAGATGCGCAAATGCAAATCTAGCAAATAAGAGTGCTGTTTTGAACGATATTATTATCTCGGTAGTATTATTGCCATCATAGCATTATTATAATTGTGCCCTATCTGTATTAAAACCAATCGGTTTCGTCTTTTACTCTGTCGTAATTGTTCCGCAATTCTCTTCCTTTTTCCGTTGTCTTGTAGATCTTCTTTGCATCTCCAGAGACTTCAATCATAGAATTTTTTATGAGCAGATCCAGGTAAGAATTGACGGTTCTGAAATTCAGATTCACCTGATAGACTATGCGCGTTTTGTTAGCGCCTTCCAGGCAGATATCCAAAATCTCGGAGATTATCCTGTTCTTGCTCCTTTTCTGTCTCGTGCCTCTCTTCTCAGCTTCGCTAAACGTCAAGCCGCTCGTATCTTCAGGCATTGGCAAGTCCTCGCTTCTTCGATTCGACTAGATCCGCAGAATTATTCATCCGAATATAACAATGGAGGCTAAAATTGATAAGGCAGCAAGAAAAAGGCTTTAGAATTCCCAATTGATAACTTAAATCAGGATATAAAAAGAATATTAAAAGCGATAAAACTGCCAGAACATAGAAGACCAAAATAGCGCACCATTAATTTATAAATCATTGATTAAATAATTAATAGCAAAAATATAATTCTAATCTGACATCATTTATCGCTGCTCATGCGTCCAACATCAAGCTCAAACCAACGGGTCTTTGGCTCCGTTGATCCCAAATGCCTCTTCCCTTTCGATGCAGGTGGGACAGGATCGGCACGGTCTCTCCTCGCCACGATAACAGGACCACGTGAGTTCATAAGGCACTTCGAGTTTCAGGCCGAGGGAAACAATTTCTGCCTTGGTCAGGTCCACAAAAGGGGCGCACAGCTCCACAGGATGCCAGGCCGTGGCCAGCCGGATGGCAGGCTTTAAAGCTTCCACAAACTCGGCCCGGCAATCAGGATAGATGGTGGAGTCGTTCTTGTGCGCGGCGTAAAAGATCTGAGGAATTTCATGAGCTTCTGCATAGCCCGCCGCCAGGGATAGCATGATCATATTGCGATTGGGAACCACGGTCTGCTTGGCTGCGTCCTCCGTGTAGTGGCAGCATGGGACGTCTTTTCCTCCGAGCAAGGCACTGTCGCCCAGGAGCCTGGCCACGCAGCTCAGATCGACTACGCGATGGATTATGCTAAGCCTTGAGGCAATGGTCTTGGCGCATTCTATCTCTTTCTTGTGCCTCTGCGCATAATTGAATGTGAGAGCATGCACCTCGTAACCATCGTCAACCAGCTTGTAGAGCAAAGTGGTCGAGTCCACGCCGCCGGACAGGATCAAGACTGCTTTCATCAAACTGCAATCTCTCCTGCAAATCCATATTAATGCTGTTGTTGAAAGATTCAGACAAGAAAAGCCTAACAATCCAACACCCAATCGAACTGACTCCTCGAATCACCTCACCAAACCGACTTATCAAATCAGACCTCCAATGAGACTTTATATCCCACAGGCGAGTGGGATGATGATAGATGAGTGCAGATATTAGGTGAGGCGCAGATAATGAGGAAATGAGATGAGCAAAACTATGGAAGCTCTCCGGGAGATCTTCGGCTGCAGAGTATCCGCTTCGCTTGCCGAGAGATACTGCTATGCCTCGGATGCATCGCAGGTGCAAGGGATGCCCGACTACGTGGTGCGGCCCGAGAACACCCAGGAGGTCTCATGGCTCCTCAGATTTTGCAGCGAACACCAAATCCCGGTAACGCCGCGGGGCGCGGGCACCGGCCTTGCCGGAGGAGCTTCGCCCGTGCGGGGGGGCGTTGTCCTGGACATGTCCGGAATGTGCAAAATCGTCGAGATCGACATCGGCAACTTGCAGGTTATTGTGCAGCCGGGCGTGGTGGCGGACAAGCTCAATTTGGCCTTGAGGCCGCATGGATTCTTCTTTCCTCCCGACCCCGGCAGCTCGGCCATGTGCACCATCGGCGGGATGATCTCCAATAACAGCAGTGGGATGCGCAGCGTCAAATACGGCACCACCAAAAATTACCTGCTTGATCTCGAAGTAGTGCTCGCCGATGGCCGGATAATTCGCACCGGCTCAAAGGTCCTCAAGTCTTCTGCGGGCTATGATCTGACCCGTCTTTTTGCAGGAGCGGAGGGGACGCTGGGCGTCATCACAGAGGCCGGGCTGAAGATGGCGCCACTGCCGAGATCGAGGAAGCTGGTCCTGACGTGCTTCCAGGATGCAGAGACGGCTGGCCGGGCAGTGATAAGCGTTTTTTCCGCAGGCATCACACCCTCCGCCTGCGAGATCCTGGACAGGCTCACCTGCCGGGTCCTGAAGAGCTGCGATCCGAATGTTGCGGTGCCGGATGATGGCGACGTGATACTCTTCGAGGTGGACGGCCAGGAATCTTCGACTGAAGAAGAAGCTTTGCAGATCGCCGAAATCTGCCGCCAGCAAGCTTTGAGCGTTCGAGTGGCCGATAGCAAAAAGGAGATGGATGAGATCTGGGCGGCCCGAAAGCTCGTCGGCGCAGCCATCTCTCGCCTGGATCCGTCCAAGACGCGCATCTACATGGGAGAGGATGTGGGCGTTCCCATCAGCCGGATTCCTTCTCTGATAAAAAAGGTGCAGCAGATTTCGGCAAAGCTCGACATTCCCGCCATGAAGTTCGGCCACATCGGAGACGGAAACCTGCACGTTGCTCTTTTCATCGATGTCATGGATGATGTGCAATGGCAGAAGCTGCGCCTGGCCGCTGACAGAATTCACAGAGCCGCTCTTGAAATGGGTGGAACGGTCAGCTCGGAGCATGGCATCGGGCAGGCCAGGGCCGAGTACCTGCCGGAGCAGATGGGAGAAGAGACGCTTCAAGTAATGAGATCCATTAAAAGGGCCATCGATCCTGCGAATATCCTGAATCCGGGCAAGCTCGCTCTCTAGACAAGAAATGATCAGGTACGAGCTGAGCAGATGCGAACTGAGTGGATGCGAACCGGGCAGATGCGAACTGAATAAATACGAACTGAGTAGACTGAACTGACAAAACGCGAGCCGAGTATATAACGATCATACGATTTACATGGAAATGAAACTTGATCTGAGGTCGATCAACCGCTGCGTTCGCTGTGGAACCTGCCGCTCCGTGTGCCCCGTTTTCGAGGAATCCGGTTGGGAGTCTGCCAACACCAGGGGTCGGATCCTGGTGATGAAGGGCTTGGCGAGCGGTTTTGAGGCCGATAAAGAAGTGCAAGAGAGCCTGAATACCTGCACTACCTGCGGGATTTGCACGGAAAAATGTCCGGCGGGCGTAAATCCTCCGCAGCTGGTGGAAGAGGCCAGAAGAGAGCTTGTGGCTTCCGGCATCATGACGGCGGAGCAATCGGATCTCTCTATGCGCATCTACGGGAGCGGCAACACTTTTGGAGAACTGACATCGAGACTGGCATGGCTTAGCGATCGGAGCTGGCTGAAGGCGAAGTCCGATTACGTCTATTTTGTGGGCTGCATGAACTCTTACCGCTACACGGAGACGGCCAAGAACAGCTTTGCTCTCCTCTCAAAGTTTGGTGTGACCGTGCTCCCGGATGAGCAGTGCTGCGGCTCGCCATTGCTGCGCACCGGCTTTAGCGCCGCCCGGCTCGTGGATGCAAATGTCCGGCAGATGAAGCAAATCGGGGCCAAGACTATTATTACAGGATGCGCCGGATGCTACACAACCTTGAAGAAGAATTATCCTGCAGAAATTCGCATTCAAAGCATTCCGGAGTTTCTGGCAGATCACATATCCGAGCTGAACATCAAGTCTCTTCCCCTGAAAGTGACTTACCACGATCCGTGCCACCTTGGCCGTCACAACAAGATCTACGAGCAGCCGCGTCGGGTGATCGAAGCCGTCTGCGAGCTACGGGAGATGAAGGCTAACCGTGAGAACGCCCGCTGCTGCGGAGGCGGCGGTGGCGTGCGATCCGGCTATCCGGACTTATCCCAACAGATGGCCAAGAGAAGATTGTTGGACGTTCCGGAGGGTGTGGACTATATAGTGACGTCCTGTCCCCTATGCGTCCGAAATCTCAGAGATGCGGGCGCAGGGGAAAAGGTCATCGATCTGGTAGATCTGGTAGCTAGGGCGACCGGCCTGCCAAAATAAATTCTCTCTTTGGATGCATAGCTACATTTAGATGAAGGGCTACATTAGATGCAAAGCAATATTTAGAGATTAAACCACATTAGAGGCAAAGACCAGAATAACGACCTAACCCAAGTATTGATATCTCAACCTAAAAGTTCTATAATGGAAATCTCAATTGAGATCTCGATGGTGATCTCAAATGGGAATCTCGATGCCGCGGGGAGTATTCTAGTATTCCTGAGATATGGACTGCGGTCTGCCAATCGATGGCCGGATGCCCACAAATTCATTGGCAGCAGGTGGTCACAAAGCATTTATACTTGTTTTGGCGTAAGGGTTCTGGTTTGTTCCTTATCATCATGGAGGATTGAAAAATTGACAACTGTTTACGACGTGCCTCCCCATGACTTGATAGCAGCAATAGCCCAGGATCTGAAGGCGACAGGCAAAATTGTGCCGCCTGACTGGGCTGAGTTTGCCAAGACTGGGGTGAACAAAGAGATGCCGCCCACCAACCCCGACTGGTGGTTCGTGAGATGTGCATCGGTTCTGCGCAGAATATATATCGACGGCCCGGTGGGAGTTTCCCGACTGCGGACCTTCTACGGTGGAAAGCACCGCAAGGGCGTAGCTACCGGACACTTCACCAAGGGCAGCGGCTCTGTAGTCAGAGAGTCCCTGCAGCAATTGGAGAAAGCCGGCTACGTGAAGAAGCTCAAGAAAGGACGCCAGATGACCCCTGCGGGCCAGGCATTCATGGACGGCATGGCTTACAAGGTCCAGAGCAAGGCACAGGGCGCTCCAGCGGAAGCTGCGGCAAACCCGGCTGCAGAATCGGCATAAACGCTTATTGGCGATAAAAACAGGTAAATTTAAAGAGGTAGAGCTACAATGGCTGACGATGAGCTTGCAGAATTAAGACGACGTAGGGTGGAGCAGATCCAAAAGCAGCAAGTGGATTCGCAGATGATGGCGGCCCAGCAGGATCAGGCACAGCAGGAGCTGGAAGCCAAGAAAGCTGCCGTTATGAGAACCATCCTAACACCCGAAGCCCGGGAAAGGCTGAATGCGATACGCATGACAAAGCCGGATTTCGTCACCCAGATCGAGGGTCAGCTCATCATGCTCGCTCAGAGCGGCAGGCTGCGGGGTGCGATCACCGACGAGCAGCTCAAGGCAATCCTTAAGCAGGCCCAGCCCAAGAAAAGAGACATCACTATCACCAGGAAATGATTTTGGCAAGGCTATTTCGATGAATGTTGCAGTCCTGTTTTCCGGCGGAAAGGACAGCGGCTTGGCCACTCTCCTCCTCGAACCATACTTCGATGAGATCGAGCTGGTCACATTCAGCTTTGGCCGTGATGACGCCTGGAAGGTGGCAGCCGCCGCGGCAAAAGAACTCGGTCACCCTCACAGGAAAGTTGTCTTCGAGAATGATGTCCTGGAGAGAAGCCTGCAGATCTTGATGGATACAGGCTATCCCAATGATGCTCTCGATTATGTTCATCAAGTTGCAGTAGAATCCCTTGCAAAAGAATGCGAATTTGTGGCTGACGGGACGAGGCGAGACGATCGCGCTCCAAAGTTAAGCGTTAGCGCTGTGCGAAGCCTCGAAGACCGGTTGCACGTGCAATACCTCAGACCCCTGGCAGGGCTAGGGGTAAAGACCATCAAGGCTATGGCCTCACGCTACTTGGACTTCCAGGAGGAGAACTCCGGGAAGCATCCCGCTTCGGACTTTGAGGTGGGCCTGAGATTTGCATTAGCGGAGAGGCAAGGCCAGAGGGAAGTCGAGAGGATTTTTCCCTCCAACCATACGCATACAAGAGTTATTCGGAGATTAGATAAATGTCCAAAAAACAGTTAGGCAAGAAGATCAGGCTTGCCAAGGCATTCAATCAGAATCGTAGGGTGCCGTCATGGGTCATTGTCAAGACCATGAGGCGCGTCGTGACGCACCCCAAGAGACGCCATTGGAGAAGGAGCACATTAGAGGCATAAATAATGGCAGACACAGAAAGAGTTTACACCATTCCCCTTGGCGTGGTGAAGTCCGCACCAATTTACAGAAGGTCCAACCGGGCTATGACCGAGGTACGCAATTACCTCTCCAAGCATATGAAGACCCCCGCGGAAAATATCAAGATAGACCCGGGCTTGAATGAAGTGATCTGGGCAAGAGGCGACATGAAGCCGCCACTACGCGTCAGAGTTCGCGCAGTCAAGTTCGAAGACGGCGGGGTTGAGGCAGAATTTGCAGGCAAACGATAAGAGATTGAATATTGCGGGCAGTTCCCTTCTGGGAGTCTTTGCCAGGGCAACGGATAATGTAGTCCTCGTGCCGTATGAGGTCGGACCGGAAGCGTTCGAGTTCGTGCAAGCGGGACTGAAGGCGGAGGCCGTGCGGATGCTGGTGGGAGGGAGCGGAGTCTTAGGCTCCCTGATCGCGGCCAATTCAAGCGGCTTCATCGTCACTCACCATGCGGGCGACGAGGATATGAAGCTCCTGCGCGAGCACGGGAGAGTGGCCCGGCTGCCTTCCAAGAACAATGCCGCAGGAAACATCATCCTGGCTAATGATAGCGCAGCTCTGATTCATCCGGGACTATCCGCCAAGGCCAGCGAGGCAATCGCTGAGGCCCTGTGCGTAGAGGTCGTCAAGGGAACCATCGGGGGCTTGAAGACAGTCGGCATGGCCGGCATTGCCACCAACAAGGGCCTTCTGGTTCACCCGCGAGTCACGCTAGACGAAATCGCAGTCCTGGAAGATCTCTTCGAGTTGCCGGTGGATGTGGGCACGGTGAACCTCGGCTCGCCTCTGGTGGGCTCAGGTGTTCTGGCCAACAGCCACGGCTATTTGGCTGGAGAAGATACCACCGGCCCGGAGCTGGGCCGCCTTGAGGATGCATTGGGTTTCCTGGTTTGATGGTTTCCTGATTTGGCTTTGGGAATTAAAACCACGGTTTAAATCCGGTTTGATAATTAAACGATTGGGGTGGAGCAATTGAGCACATTTGAAATCAAAGGACAGTTTAAGGGAGGACTTGTCGGCAAGACCTGGCTGCCCTTCAGCAAGGTTGTAGTGAGCCAGAACGAGAAGAATGCCGTCAATAAAGTCTATTCTCTCATGGGAAGCGAGCACGGCCTGAAGAGAGGTCTCATCAAGATTGATGGGGTGAAGGCCGTTGAGTAGCTCTCCTGGAGGCGAGGAAGAGGTCAGGAGACTGCTGGCTGCATACCAGCAGTACCAGGCTCAGGCAGAGTCCATCGTGCGCCAGTTGAATCTGACGCAGGTCACTATGCAGGGCCTTGACAATGCCTTGAGCGCAGTCGAAGCTTTGGATAAGGCGAAGGAAGGACAGGATTTACTGGTTCCTATCGGTTCCGGGTCTTTCGTCCATGGCACTCTCGCCTCTAAGGAGAAAGTTATTTTAAATGTTGGCTCGGGCGTGAGCATCGAGAAGACTGCGACCGAGGCCAAAGAGATCCTAAAAGTGCGTAAGGATGAGGTTCTTGAGGGATCGAAGAAGCTGAATGAAGTGCTTGCCAAGATCGATCAAGAGATGCAGAGGATCCAGGCCATAATGGAGCAGCTCGAAGCGAGCGCAGGTCAGCCGCAGATGCCGGGGAGCGAAGGGATTGTTTAATCGGTTCAAGGAGAAGCTGGCCGGCTTCAAAGAGGCCCTCTCCACCAAGGTAATGGAGAAGGTTTCCCTGGCGGAAGAGAAGCTCATTTCCAAGAAAGACAACAATGCGTTGCCTGAGGCCAAAGGACTTCCGGCGGCGTCCGTTGAGCCGGCCAAGGCTTCTGCCAGTACTAATAATAAGGCAGCTAAAGCTGCGCAAAAATCTGCACCATTAAAGAGTCCTGCCGCAAACGGTCCCGCCGCTGCAGATGCAGCCGCCAAGCCCAAGAGCAGGTTTTCGTTTTTCGAGAAGGCAAAGAGCCTGGTCTTCGAGCAGGAAGTCATCCTGGATGAGAAGGATCTCGATGAGCCGATGTGGGCTTTAGAGATGGCGCTTCTCGAAAGCGACGTGGCCCTGCCGGTAGCAGAAGAGATCGTCAAAGAGGTTAAAGCTGAGCTGGTCGGCGCCAAGAAGAAGATCGGCGCAGATACCGGACAGCTGGCCGAAGACGCCCTGCGAAAGGCGCTTGTAACTCTTTTGTCCAAGAACTATCTGGACTTCGATGAGTATGTTAAGAATGCACAAAAGCCGGTCAAGATCCTGTTCGTGGGCGTGAACGGCACAGGCAAGACTACCAGCATCGCCAAGGTTGCCAAGTACCTGATGGATCACAATTATTCCGTGGTCCTGGCGGCGGGCGATACCTTCCGCGCCGGTGCCATCGAGCAGCTGGAAGTGCATGGCACTAATTTGGGCTTAAAGGTTGTCAAGCACAAGACCGGCGGCGATCCGGCGGCAGTCATCTTCGATGCCATCGAGTACGCCAAAGCGCATAACAAAGACATAATTCTCGGTGATACAGCCGGAAGGCTGCACACCAACATCAATCTCATGGATCAGATGAGAAAGATCGTTCGTGTTACAAAGCCCGATCTGCTCATCTTCGTGGACGAAGCCATCGCCGGCAACGATGCCGTGGAGAGGGCACGCCTCTTCAACGAGTCGGTGCCCATCGGCGGTACGATCCTGACCAAGACGGATGCGGACGCGAAAGGCGGTTCCGCTATCTCTATCGCCTACATCACCGGAAAGCCCGTGCTCTTTTTGGGCGTGGGCCAGACCTATCCCGATCTGGTGAAGTTCGAGCCTAACTGGCTGGTGGACAGGCTGATGGGAGAGGCGGAAGCGTAGATCTTTTTTTAATTTTATTATCATTATTATTTTCAGTACGTCATTATTATTAAATCAGGTCTCCTGTGGCCAATACTTGATCCTGATAGCAAGCATCGACTCCGATCTTCCTGTAAGCGGCCCATAGTTTTCTGTCGCGGGCGAGAATAGAGCTGCCACTATCCTGAGCCAGTAGAACAAGCGATGTATCCATGGATGATAAAAGCATAGGCTATAAAATATCCGAGAGCATCTGCCTGCGCGGCCCTTCTCGGTCTTGCAGCAGGAATTTGGGCCGGAGCCTGCCGCGCACCTTGGCGCCAGTGCATGCCAGTATCTTGTCCTTATGATCCGCAAGCTCCAACAATGTTTTTTCAAGGTCTTTATGCTCGGCCTCGGAAAGCTCGATCTCGGCTTCTCTGCCTCTGGACCAATCGAAGACCCTTGTCAGATAATAGGACTTGATGGGGCGAAGAATACCTTTGCTCCTCCGATCCTCCTCAAACCGCAGACCGCAGGCATACTCTACCGGCCCCTCGAAAATCGGGCACAGCTCATCCGGGATGCAGATGCCAAGCTTCGCAGCTCCAAGATCCGGATAGCCCTTGCTTTGCTTTTTTATAGTAGCGCATTTGGGGCAGTGCATCTTTCCAAACCATTTCGAAAAAATCCGCTCATCAAGGCCGCCCGACGCCCGGCCCCACAGCGGCCTTGCCTCCGGCTCGCTCCAGCCTGCCTGCCCTAGGAACGAAGAGAGGATGGCGCCCAATCTGTGCCTGCCTTTTCCGTCGCCGGTTCTTTGCAGGATGTTCTTGATGCAGGGCGGAAAGGCATCCATGCTCGCCGCGTCTCTCGCAATCCAAAGCATCTCTTCTCGCCGCACGATCTCCAGGATCGATACGGGAATCTCCAATCCTTGCGCAATTTTTAATGAGGATCTTTTGGCAGGCATCTTCAGGCTCTTTTATGGCCTCCCTGGAAATAAGCCTGTGTGTCTCTGCCCGGTTGAGCCGCCTGGGGAACTGGTGCCGAGCCCTTGCTGGCCTCATAGTTCATCCTCTCTTTGAGTATGCACTTGCCGCCCCGCAGGCCGCCCAGCGGGTTCTTGGGCGTGCCCATCGAGTTCATGCAGCGGGCCATTACTGCCGCGCCGCGAGCCAGGCCGTCGTCCACGAAGACCACATTCTTCTCCGGGGAATCGTAAAGCCCGAGCTTCTCCAGCTCCTCCAAAATCAAGAGCGGCTTGTTGCCGGAAATTCCCGCTCGACCGGTGACGCCGATGGCGGTATTCTTGGTGACGATGCCCTCATCCATGCCAACCTGAACCAGCCTTGCCGCCATGCGGGCGCAGACAAGGTCAAGCGTCCCAAAGAGCGTCTTCATCCCCTTGGATTTGTAAAGCTCCGCTCCGATCTCGGAAAGCTTGGGAAGATCGCTGCCGTTCACTCCAGCATCGCAGCCGATGAGAACGACATTATTCTGGGCTGCCGCATCAGGGCAGACGGGAACGAGGCCGTACTTGTTGCGGCTCATGGGAACCTTCTCGATCGTTATGATCTCGTTGATTCGATCGGCGTAAGCCTTGGCATCCTTGCCGTACTCCGGCTTCATCTTGGGATCAAATATATCCAGAGTCGCGCCGGTTTGCTTGTTGACAAGCCCCGTTCCCTGGACCACAGCATCGGGAATTGCGCCAGCGAGGCCGAGCAGGTTTCCGATGGTGTGAGCATAAGGCAACTCCTCGCTCGTCACGCGACCGTCGAGCGTGGTGCCGAAATCCATGGAAAGGCAAGGGTTCCTGAAGTCCACATCCGTCCAGCGGCTTCCTTCCTTGATCCCGGCTGTGGCCAGCTCGCCCTCCATCTCATTGGCCACCACCTCGACGCCCGTGGACCCTTGGGGCGGGAAGCAGGATGCTACTGCGCCCATGAATATCAGTTTCTCGATCAATGTGTAATTCTTAAATTTATCAAGAATGTTGTGGATGCTCATGGCCGGGGTCATGAGCCGGGGCGGGACTCCCGCCATCAGGCAGCCCTGCGCCAGAGCTTGAATAAACGCGCCGACCTGATCAGGGGAATCAAGCTCGGCCACGACGCCTGTGGACCTAACCACAAAATGCAGATCGGTCTTGATGTCGAGCCTTGCCTTCTCATGGCTCTCTACCAGAGTGTTTCGCACCAGCTCGGCTATGGATTCCTTGGTCAGAGGCGTGCCGTTGATGGTGTGGGCAAATACATCTTCGCCGGGTTTAGGGAGCCGCACGTCTCTCGTCATCTTCACAGTCTTGTTGACGATGTAGGTCTTGCCGGTGTTCATATCCGTGGCCGTGAGGATGCTCTTAGTTGTGGTATTGCCGACCTCGACGGAGGCTACGATATAATAGGGCTTGGTCCTCAACTCCAGATAGTTCACAGGTGGGCTTTCCGCGATGCGAGGCTTGGGTTTGGATTTGAAGAGGCCGCCGAAGTTCATGATGCAGCCTGAGGGCTTTGCAGCGTTAAAACCTTTGGGTTGAATTCCGGGAATTGCTGCACTTCTAAACCTGTGAGAAGAAAAACCTTGAGAAGATGCAAAATTTTTAGCCGCAAGAGAGATAATGCAAAGACGCGATCAACAAGTAAAATAAATCTCCAGATTGCGGAGGCTTGGAAAATGAAAAAATACCTGAAAGTGGGCTCATTCGGCTTTCTCCTCTGGCTTATTCCGTTCGCTGTTTCCGTTCTGATATTTCCCCTGCGAGCAATGCAGCGTCCTCTCTTCGAGTCCATCATGCCCGTGGTTATCACGACCTGGACGGTGTTTTTCTGTATTCTCTATTTCATGAGCATTAAGGAAGGTTTTCAGAAGGAAGGAATTCTGATCGGCGTTGTATGGCTCTGCATGAGCATCATCTTTGATCTAATGCTCTTCATGGAGGGCCCAATGAAGATGCCACTTCTGGAATATACCGAAGACATCGCCATAACCTATCTTATGATTCCGGCAATCACAATTGGATTTGGCTACCTGCTGGATTATACTAAAAGAAAAATACTCGCAGAAAAAGTATAAAATGATGGGTTCTAGCCGAGCACTTCGAGATTGAATGATTCCATGAGCACGTCCGGATTCACTTTGCCGCAGACGAAGGTTCGCCTGGATTTGGTTTCATTCATGACGACCTTGGCCGGAGCAAAGACGTTGTGATCCACCTTGAAGAAGTCGAAGCCTGCCGCCTTGAAGGTTTTATAGAATGGCGAGCCGTAGTCCCGCGAGGCAACGGACGGCATGCCCTTCAGGAACTGCTGCAGCTCATCAAGGTTCTCATAATTTAGTGTGTAGTAAGTCTCTCCGCCGTAGATGATGGCATCGTTGGAGGAGCCCATGCACATGGTCGCGTCTCCCACAATTGGCGAGATGGGTGCGCGGCCCCAGCCGCTCTTAATGGTGTTGATGTCAAAGCCCATCGTGAAGAGTTTATGCAATCCCGTCTCAACCACGCGGGCTGAGACCTGAACGAGGCCCGCTACTGAGTTCGTGGGAGCCACGGCCAGCCGCAGATCCGCAGCGTCGACTCCGCACTGCTCGGCGATCTTGGCGGC
>RPOO01000058.1 GCA_003857025.1 Methanothrix sp. | reverse complement strand
CTTTGCAGCTCCGCTCCTGCGAATAAGAGAGACGACCAGATCCAGGTCCAGGTCATAGCCGAGATCGGGAAATTGACCGCAACCTTGGTCGCCATCCTGGCCGCAAGCTGTGCCCTTGTCGGCGCTAGAACCAGTGGTCGAGCGTGCTCTGTCCACGCTTGTAAACCTCCGCAAGCCGGTTTGCCGTCCTTTCCACCCGCTCCTGATCGAAGTCCCTCTCTTCCACAAGAAAAGAGACAATCTCATCCAGGCTGGGCTTCTTCATTTTAATGGAGTAATCATTGGTGACATCCGGGTGCAGGAAGAACTCCCGAATAGCGGCGTAGTTTTCGATCTTCTCCGCCGATTCCTTCTCCTCCTGCTCCGCCAGGACCGCTTCCAGATCCCCTTTCTCTCGAATCAGCTTCAATGCGGTCTTGGGGCCGACCCGCGTCAGGCCGGAATTGTAATCCGTGCCGCACATGATACCGATCTCGACGAGCTGCTTTCGGGTAATGCCAAGATTTGCCAGCCCTTCAACCAAGTCGATCACCTCCGGCTCAACATCCACGTAGATGTTCTTGCGAGGGAGCTTTCTTTTGCCGGTGATGGCCAGGTTTCTCACGACTTTTGGTGCACCGAAGAGGAGAGAGTCATAGTCCTGACTGGCGGCCAGATCAACGTCGCCCTTCGCCGCCATGTGGGCCGCCTGGGCCTCGCCCTCCGACGGTGCCTGGATGACGGGAAGCCCCATTGCTTCAATCAGCCTTCTGCCATCCTGCAGAATTTCGGCATTGATGCGAGAGGCAGCCTGAGCATATTTAAAGCCGTCCTCTCCTGCGGCACGCGCTTCCTCCCAAGCCTCGGATGCCTTTTCCCTGATCTCTGACCTCTCTTTCAAGGTCTCAGCCTTGAAATCAGGCGGATCGCCATCAAAGACAAAGGCCACCTTCACGCCCGCTTCGATCAGGTTCGTGGTACGATAGAGCAGACCCGATAAGTGCGATGTCACTCTTCCCTGACTGTCCATGAGCGGCGTGCCGTCCTTTTGCCGAATGATGCTCAAGAATTGGTAAAGGGTGTTGAAGGCATCCACCGCTATCCATTTGCCGGAGAGGTCTTTGATTTCGATCTTCTTTCTTGCCAGCAGCTCTCCCAAATCAACGCCCATGCCCTGATTAATTGTTGCTTCTCTTTGATAAATCCTCCACTTCGCCGGGAATAAGAAAATATAATATGTGGGGCAAATAATAGTAGAATTGGTGTAGCATAATTGGCGGGGCCGAATTAAGAGGAAACTGAATATGGCAAATGTTACCAGATATAGTGCAGCAAATCTGCTGCCGGAGCTAAAAGTGGATACCGCTAAATGGAATCGCATTCCTTCCGAGAAGGAAATTGCCTCCACGACAAAGGCCGTCGAGGCCAGGGGAATTGCGGTCTCACGAGCCCGCGATGGCCGGCAGGCATTGGAAAAGATCAGAGAGATCATACCATCCGGCGCTGAGGTCATGAACGGTTCTTCCACCACCCTCATCGAGATAGGATACCAGGAGCTGATGGATAGCGGTCGGCACAATTGGTCGGATCTGCACAAAATTGTATTTTCCGAAGATGATGCCAAAAAAAGAGCAGAAATCAGGAGAAAATCAGTCACTGCCGAATACTTCCTGTCCGGCGTAAATGCCATAGCTCAGACGGGAGAGATTGTGGGATGCGACGGTGTCGGCAGTCGAGTCGGTGCCTGGCCCTTTGCGACCAAGAATCTGATACTGGTGTCCGGCGTAAATAAGATTGTTCCCACATTGCAGGACGCATTGTTGCGAATAAGTGAGTATGTATTTCCGCTCGAAGATGCACGCTCCAAAAAGGTCTACGGCGTGCCCGGTCTGATCGGCAAATGGGTTATTATCGCCGGCGAGAGACAACCCGGACGAATAAACCTGATCCTGGTAGACGAGGTCTTGGGATATTGATTTCTCAGGGAGATCGAATAGCTAGGTTGGCCGGAGCCAATCTGTTTCTTAGAAACGCTTTTTCTCTTCCCTCCGATAATCTATCTTTAAATACGAGTCTTGCTCAAATATACTTCTTTGGTGTATTATCATGATTGAGATTACAGATGCAGCATCGATTATCATCAAACGAAGCCAGGTAGAAGGCAAAGTTATCAGGATGTTCCTGGCTGCGATTGATGCCACGGGCGCAAATTACGGCCTGGCTCTGGGAGACCAGGAAAAGGATGACCTAGTCTTTGAGAGCCGAGGCGTTAAGATCTACATGAACCCGAAAGACGCGGAGTTCCTCAGCGAGACCATCATCGACTACGTGAACGACGAGCGGGGAACCGGATTTGTAATTCGCGGCCCGGAGGATGAGGTATCCGCATGTGGCGGCTGTGCCAACGAGGGTTCATGCGACCATGACCATGATAGCTGCGACCATGACAGTTGCGGCCATAATCATGACGATGATTGCGGGTGCAGCTGATGCAACCGCAGTTATATTTTAATAATTTTAAGGGCACAATCTCGTAAATAAGTGATGTTGGCAGGGCACATATATATCATGGATTTTATATATTATGATACATGAGGTTTCCTATAAACCTACTCTAAATCCAATATGGAACGTTTTATATATCAATAATACTATTTTATTATGGGATTCTTTTACTACCTGGGTGCTGCGGGGTCTTAGTTCAAAGCAGAGCAAGTCTCGGTTGTTGCAGGTATCAGATTTGATTGACTGGTTCCCAATTTGCCAGATTCTTGACGAGATGTATATTAATAAAAGCGAGAAAGGTGGAAGGCCTAACTGCGATGTCGTCCTGATGTTAAAAATTCTGATGCTTCAACAATGGCTTAAGCGATCTGGAAGTTGAAAGGCAAATGGCTGACCGCTTATCGTTTATGGTTTTTCTTGGCTTTCCAGATCCCTTCCCTGATTCCAGGACAATATGGCTATTCCAGAGAACGCATGGTGAGAACCGATAAAGAAAAAATTGTTTGGGCAGAGCTTCAAAGACAGCTGGATGCTATGGGTTTGCAGGTCAAACGAGGAACAATTCAAGATGCTACGTTTATCGAAGCTGACCAAGGATCATCCAAGAAACCGCGCGGCGACGCGGCCAAGACCAGACGCAGCCGAGATGGAACCGGCGCTAAAAAGTAAATGAATTTCATTTATTAACATATCCATATCACAAAATTCAAACCTATTAGAGATTCACGACCGCCCGACGAATATAAACGCATATCAAACTATACAGGGCCTTTGCCCTTAAAATCATTTCGTTCCGCTATCATGCTCTCCTTATCGCGGCTCTGCATCAGGGCTTCCCTCAGATCCTCCAGCCGCACAGGCTTGCTGATATAGCCGTCCATGCCCGATTCAAGACACCTTTCCCGGTCACCTTCCAGGGCATAGGCGGTGAGGGCGATGATGCGCGGCTGCTCCGATGCCGGCCAGCGCTTGCGAATCCGGCCCGCCGCCTCCAGGCCATCCATCTCGGGCATCTGAATATCCATGAGCACCAGATCGTAATGCTGCCTCTCCAGAGCCGACAAAACCTCCTTGCCGTCGGATGCCACATCGGCTTGATAGCCCAGCTTCTTGAGCATCTGGGAGACTACCTTTTTGTTAACCGGGTTATCCTCGGCCAGGAGTATCTGCAAATCGACATGACTCTCTTTAATGGGAACGGAATCAATGCAACATCGACCTCTGTCCGGTGAATGAGATGATGCTTCCGTTGCCTCCAAATCAATGGTTTCGTCTGAGGAAATGATTTGCACCGGAACTATGAAGTGAAAGATAGAGCCCTTGCCTGGCTTCGACTCGACCCAGATGCTGCCGCCCATGATGTTGACCAGCCTCTTGCTGATGGCGAGCCCAAGGCCGGTGCCTCCGTACTTGCGGGTTATGGACATGTCTACCTGGCTGAAGGACTGGAAGAGCTTGCTCATCCTCTCTTGGGGTATACCGATCCCTGTATCATGGACCGCAAAATGAAGACGACATATTCTGCCGTTCGTCTCCTCAATTTCTTTTTTAGCTTTGCTGCGATTGGACGGGTAAAGCCCAACAGAGACCTCGATTGCTCCCTCTTTTGTGAACTTGACGGCATTGCCGAGGAGGTTGATCAAAATCTGGCGAAGCTTCGTCTGATCACAGCTAATGGTCGAAGGCAGCCTGCCATCAATTTTGCACATCAGATCGAGTCCCTTTTGTGAGGCACCCGCTGCTATTATGCCAATACATTCCTCAACCAGCTTTGCCAGCTCGAACGATTGCATATCCAGCTTCATCCGCCCTGCTTCAATTTTGGAAAAGTCCAAGATATCATTTATCGTGGCCAGCAAGGCATCGCCGCTACTCCTAATGGTCTCGACGCATTCCTGCTGCTCTTCATTCAGAGCAGAATCCAGTAGCAGGCCGGTCATGCCGATAACCGCATTCATGGGAGTGCGAATCTCATGGCTCATGTTTGCCAGGAACTCGGCCTTTGCCCTGGCGGCTTCTTCCGCAGCATCCTTTGCTTCCTTCAGTGCTTTTTCCGATTGCTTGCGCTCCGTGATATCGGTGATGATGCCCCTCCAGCCCACCAGATTTCCGTCCCTGATGATCCTGGCATTGTAGATCATGGCCGAAAAAATGCTACCGTCCTTTCTTTGCATAAGATATTCTTCTGCACTCATTCGTGGATGAGATGACGGTACGCTCGGATACTGAAATTCTGCGGTAATTCTCGCTCTTTCCTGCGGTGCAATCACATCAAGCATATGCAGGCCGCTCTTCAATTCCGCCAAAGTGTACCCGAAGGCTTCCAAACCGAAACTGTTAGCGAAAATAACATTTCCCTTGCGGTCAATCTCAAAGACCGTCTGGGGCAATAAATCAGCTAGCTCGCGATATCTCCTCTCGCTTTCCTGCATTCTCTCTTCCGCCTTGATGCGGGCTATGATGCCGGATGTAGCTGCCGCCAGAGCCTCCAGAGCCATGCGGGCGTTTTGGGGAATCTCACCAAAAGAGCGGGACGCCAGAATTAATGCAGCAATAGGCAAGCCATCATGCAAAATGGGAAAATCGGCCACTGCACTCAAACCTTCCTCCCGGAGGTCGTCAAAAGGAGAGCTTTCAATATATGATCGATCTCTGTACATCCACTTTCCCGCTTTAACGATTTCGGCACGCTTGGAATTCTTGTCGCAGTGACTGCATTCGGTTATGAACTTTTTTGTCAATCCGTTGTGCAGAACCATCTCCACGTCGCCAAAACTATTCGCCATGTAGACGGCCCCGCAGTCAATGCTCTCTACCTGAAGCGCTGCATTAAATATCACTTCCAGTGCATCAATTATGCTCTCGGAATGGCTGAGCGCCACAGTCAGATCACGCTGCAGCCGCAGCAGATGCTCTACTTGTTTATGTTCTTCGATTTTAGCCTGCAATATTTCGTTGGCCAGCATGAGATCTCTGTTCATTCTGATGATCTCGGCGGCGCTCTCGGCTGCAATCGTCGATCCCGGCGTTGCAGTCTGCAGGTGGCCAAATTCCGAATCACGGACACTTTTGAGCATCTGTTCTTTATATCTCCATAGGGCTTGATTAGCAAAAGATCGCTCACCTTTTTAATGCTTTTCATTCTTCTTAATATTCTTTAAAAAATTGCGGATAATTACAAATTCGCGCTACGGCAAAATTTTGTCCTGGTTGGAGAAACTACTACCAGAAATGACATCATGAAAAATATCATGAAAATTCGCCATCCCCTTGGCTTTAATGTCGAAACTATTCCTTGGATAATAGCATAAGATGCAGTCAGTATGGATTGATTCATCCGATTGAATTCCAAATTGAAATTGATCTCTCAACTCCAAGTCTTCGATCAAATATTCAATTAATAGGTCTGACTTGGGGATGCGTCTTCACAAAATATCCGGTTTGGGAAAATAGCAGCAAATACCGGGAAAAAATGAAATATCTGCATAAAAATAATCGAGGATAATCAATCATCGTCGCGCGTCTCTCAAACCAAATGAGCGTCTAGCCCATCAAATCGGATGTGCAGTGCGAGCACTTGATCGCAGCCTTGGGAATGCTCTCCATGCAGTAGGGACAGGTCTTCGTGTTTGGCTCAGGAGGCGCAGGCTTGCGTTTCATGGCATTGATCTGTCTGATGACCACGAATATCGCCAGAGCAACGATGATGAAGTTAATGATAGTGTTTATGAACAGTCCATAGTTGATAGTCGGAGCCGCAGCTGCTTGCGCCTCTGCCAGTGTTGCATATGTCTTCCCATCCAGAGAGATGAAGAGATCCGTGAAGTTGACCTTTCCAAGCACCAATCCCAGGGGCGGCATTAAAACATCCTTCACCAGAGAATTGACAATGCTGCCAAAGGCCGCGCCGATAACGATGCCTACAGCCATATCCAGGACATTGCCCTTCATGGCGAATTCTTTGAACTCCGACGTGAATCCCATAAATCTCACTCTGCCTGAAAATTCTTTTTGGAGTATTATGCATTACTAATATTAACCTTTTTTTATCAGAGTTCCAATGCATTCATTATCATCAGTATTTCCGATTATCAGGCAATAATAAAACGAAAGATCGCTTTGCTTAATCTGAATAAATATGGAAAATTATGAATTAATATACATTAATCTATTTTATCGCATCAATCGCATATTTTTCAAAAAAGATGATTAGAATAGCAAGCTATTCGGCTCTTTGATATAGATAATTTCCCTTCCCGAAAGCTGAGACAAAAGCCACGGGTCAATGAAAGAGCCACTCGATTGAGGCGTACCTGTTAGATAATTTGTCGCTTGAGTATCATTGATGACAACGGGCGCCAAGCCGGTAGGCGTGGCAGGATAATACCACTGCGGCCCATAACCCGGCGGATAGAGAACGGTATTATAGAGCGAATATCCTTTGGGCGACGAGCCCCAATTCCAGAGGTTGTTCTGCAATTCAACTGTGGATACTGGTTTCGAGCCGTGCTCGTCCAGCCATGATGAGCCATAGCTGCCTCCAACGTCCTCATATCCGCAGGCTGCCGGCATTCCCATCATGCTCAGGGATACAAAGATCAATGCAATCAACAACGTTTTCATCTTACGTCCCCGCCAGTAGGTTTGATCTACCTTTATAAAAAAGGATGGTATCGGGCCGGGCAAACATTTTGACTTTGGCGCTTTGGCTATCAAGATATCCTTCTATTGCGCGATATCAATCGACTGCTATGCTTTCTATCTGCTATGCTTCGGTCTTTTTAGTCAAAGCAGATCTGGTTATTGCTGTCATAGACCATCCAGCGTGACAGTTCCGTTACGTTTCCTTCTTTGGTGACGAGATAATCGACCGCATAGTAAGGATGCGTGCTGCAGCCGCAAATTGGCCGATCAAACAGGTGAACCGCAAACGCTCCATTTTTCTCCTCGATAGAGCTTGGAGCTGCAGCCGGAGAGACCGCGAAATAGCCCTGGGGCACGACCCTGTCATAGAGCGGGAACGAATCGGTCAGGGCTACTGCAAATGCCATCGCCTCCTCTGGCGACTGGACGGGCGCGAATAATGCCGCGAACTCCTCTTTGCTTTTAATCAGCCGGAAGTCGCCATTAATAGCTACGATATAATTCCTGTACGCGGGCAGCATGCATCCGACGCGAACCAGGCCCTTTTGGTCGCTGCCACGGTCGACGCCATCGATTATGCGGCGGTAGCATTCGACGATGGGAAGCTGGGGATCGAGGCCCGCCAGCGCTTCCGAGGCATTGGAGATTTCGTAGCATGCAAAATGCTCTGCAAGTCTGCTGCAATTCAGCCGGGAGCCATCTATCACGCATCCGGTGTTGAGAAATTCGGATGACAGGGATGCGTCGGCGGCTGAAATTGCAGAGATAAAAACGACAAAGAGCACGATCGGCGGCAGAGAGACGATTTTATTGCTGTCCTGATAAATTCTGGATGAAAGCATAACAACCAAAAAAGAAGATGGTGCAGGATCATAATAAATTTTTCGAGCTGACAGCTCGCGTCCTGCATCATAGTTTATTGACCGGCTTCGTGCCCTTCGCGCCTTCGCGTGAGATCCCGTTTCACGCGAAGGCGCTATAGACGCGAAGTTCCAATATTTGTTCCTTTGTTCCTGATTTATTCCTGATTTAAGTTCTTGAAAATGCCTTTAGTCGCCTGGATCTTCAAGGTCATCCTTCAGATTCCTGCTCCTGCCACCCTTCGATGAGCGGGCAGCATTCAAGGGCCGCATCCTGCGTCTTGGAGCCCTTGCTGGCCCACTTGGACCAATCATTGCTGACCATGTCGAACTCACCAACAATTCGTTGATCGCTCTCCGCTCCCGGCCAATCTCTCGCGATATCCGCCCATCCTCGGAAATGTGACGATGTTTCCAAGAAAGATTGAGATTTGGAGAGCTGCAAGCGATAGCTGAGGTTGAGAAGATCCGCCTGGTAGAATTGGTTGTCCCATCGAATGTCTCGAACCTTATTCTCCCCCTGCAAACTGGAGAACCAGGCGAGCGGGAGCAGGATTGCATGACGCGAGAGGTTGAAGTGCGCAAGCGACCTGCTGCCGTTGATGGTGCGACTAACGGAGATGCTGGATGGGGAATATGATAATTTCTCCTTGGAGCTGAAGGTGCCTGATCCATGTTCGCCGAAGCTCAAGGCTGAGCCGTCGATGGGCCTTATGGTTGTGGTGGCGGAGGCGCTAAGGTTTGACTCGCCGGATGAGCCTTTTGCAGAGATGGTTACGCTGTTGGTCACCAAATAGCTGTCAAAATTCGTATTCAGCAAGCTGTTTGTGGAAGTGTATCCAGTGCCAAAGACCGCGCCGTTTATGCTGGCCTTGCAGGTGGATTTCTTCGTCTTCACCTTGACGGTGATCTGGCCGTGCGCGCCGGGCGCGAGATTGTGGAAGGTCCAGACGTTGTTAGTGCCGGGGTCGGGAGCAGGGTACGCTTCAAAGAAGAATGTGCGCGGATCGTAGGATTCGCGCACCACGAGGTCCACGGGGTCCAGTTGATTATTTCCATAGGTTATGGTGTAGGTGAGCTGGCCGCCGGGGCTGGCGGATGCAGGGCCGTCTTTGATCTCTTCTTCTTCCAGAGGCTCGAAGCTGATAACCTGATCTCCGATTTTTATATAATCAAAGAATGCAGAGGTCCTTGGAGCTTTTCCATCTTTATAAAGCGTGATATAAAGCCTGACCAAGTTGACATTTTTCAGCATTCCAAGGCAATCCTGCAGACTGCAGGATGGAAAGGCTTTGTCCCCATATTTCTCATAAAACAGGTCAAAACCATCTAATTCGCTCCACTGATCTGATGATATCTCCATCTCGGACCACGATTCCTTTATTGAGCGAAGCCTTACATCTTGAGAGCTTTTGCTGTTGTAGCTGCCGCTTCCGTCTCCATCCATGAAAAGGTCCAATTGAATATTGCCGTCACCTAATTGCGGATCGATCCACATATTCAACTGATCGAGATCTTCGATGGATATCGGCTCATCCATCGAGACCGAGATCCGGATATAACTTCCATCATCATCTATGGAAAGAAACGCCGAATCTATGCCATGAAAGCTCTCTTCATCCGAGACATAGGATGCACCGTATTTCGACTTGCCGAGAGTGTAGTCCAAATCGGTGAGCGCATGGGCCATTGATGCGTTTGCTAATATAGATATGATGGTCAAAGTAGATAGAAAAATTATCAATCTGTTAGCAGTAAGAGCGCTCATATTTTTCGATATGCTACAGCTAATAGAAAAACCATTCGATCCTAAAAATTGATTATATGATATGAGTAGATATGCGTCATCTCCTTGAGCTAAAAAAGGAATAGCTGATGAGAGGGCGAGGTGTAGGATTTATAGCCATTCATCTTACCCATAAGTAACCTATATCACACCTACATAACCTCTACATGAAAAAAAGAGTTAATACCTTCGGCGATAATCGACATTTTGGCGGGGCAGGAGAGTGGGGACTTATCCTTCCGCCTTGGCAGGAGCAAAAAGATGTCCGGCTCCTGCCATCCCTCCTATGTCTTTTCTTCGATTCCGGGCGCTTGCATGACACATAGCACAGGAATCGCATTTTGCCGTTTTCAGATGTCTTTTCGCACTGCTAAAAAATGTCAAGAAAACAAGAATAAGAATAGTAGTTATTGCCCTACTTCGCGCCCTTCGCGGCTTCGCGTGAGATCCCGTTTTGCGCGATGAGAATACTCTCGCCCCGATCTTGCCGTGCTCCATCCTTCGCGAAGGCCACGCACGCGCGCGCCCTCGCGCGGGGCCGCATGGGCAGGCGCGCGCATGGGGCCGCGCGTGCGCGTCCTCGCGCGAGCGAGCGCCCGGCCCCGCCCGCAAGATCGCCGCGGCTCGCGCTCACCGTCTTTTGGTGATGATGGACAGCACATCGCTGTCTCTCAGCTCATGCTCCAGGCCCACCGACTGGCCGGGGAATTTGGCGCTATCGCCCCAGACGAGAGCGTAGCGGAACAGGTTCACGAAGTCGCGATGCAGATGCTCGCAGACCGCCTTGACTGTGCTGCCGTCCAGGAGCACCAGCGGCTCATTCATATCCGCTTTGCCGCCTTTGGGCTTGAGGTAGACGCGAATGAAACCCAGCCGCTCGTAAATGAGGTCCTTCAGCTCTTCAACGCCCTCATTCGTCGCGCAAGAGATGGGCAGGTAATCCCGCCCCAGCTCATCCCGGATCTTGTGCTCAATGTCACCGTATCTGAGGTCGAACTTGTTAATCGCCACGACGCTTGGAATGTAAACCCTGTTCCCGGCCAGGAAATCCACCAGGCTGTCAGTATCGACGTCTTCGCGAATGGTGACGATGGCATTCACAATGCCGTAAGCCCGGATGATATCCGCGATCTCGAACTCGGTCATTTTGGTGAGCTTCACGGTGCTGCGCAAGATGATGCCGCTCTTCTTTTCCTGAGTGATGTGAATATTGGGCGGCTGCTTGTCCAGCCTTATTCCGGCATCATACAGCTCCCGCTCCAGGACATTCAGGTTGTAGTTGAAGACGTCTCCTAAAAGCAGAATGATGTCCGCGGCCCTGGCAGCGGTTATGACTTCTCTGCCCCGGCCCTTGCCCTTCGCCGCACCCTTTATGATGCCGGGCATATCCAGAATCTGGATCTCGGCGCTCTTGTACTTCATGACGCCCGGAATTACCTCAAGAGTGGTGAATTGATATGCTGCAACCTCTGACCTGGAGCCGGTCAGCAGGTTGAGCAGGCTCGATTTGCCCGTGGATGGGAAGCCGACCAGTGCCACGGTAGCGTCGCCCGACTTCTTGATATAGTATCTTCTGCCCTGGCCGCCGCCCTTAATCTTTTGCAGCTCCTGCTGCGCTTTCAGCTTTGCGATCTTGGCCTTGATCTTGCCCAGATGGTGCTCGGTGGCCTTGTTCTTTTGAGTGTTGAAGATCTCTTCTTCCAGTGCCTGGATCTGCTCCTCGATAGTTGCCATTTGTTATCCTCTTGAGTAACCGAGCGTCCAGCAAGAGCTGCATCGCCCGGAATCATCTTGAAATGTATTTTGAGGGAAGTTCTTTGGATGCTACCCCTTTATAAGGTATGGGTTTGCCAGGCCATTTTCTTGACGAGGGGATTAAAAGGATACTGGATAAGTATAGTAGATTAATAAAAATAGTGGATTAGTAAAACAACTAGTAAAACAACTTGCAGGCTCAACGAGCCATTCTCTGATATTTAGGCATGCTTCAAATCCCCGTTCATCGATCTCATAAGTAGTCTCGCTGCCGGTAGGATGTTTCTTTACGTATCCGAGAGCTATGAGTTCACGCTGCCGATTGGTCCGGGTTCTTTACTCCGAGAGAGCTGGAAGAATTCGACAACCTGGTGGCTTTGAAGGGCGGCATAAAAGCTTCTATTCTCTTCGAACCAGGACACATAAGTTCCTTTTATCCACCTTTCATTTATTTTGTTCTAGTGAAAACCAGATACTAATGGCTCAAATAAATATGCGCGACCAAGTCGCGTTCCAGGTTCCTGGATTTAGACGCGCTACTTTCGCCAGCTTTGTGGACATGCGCTCGCTGAAGGGACCGAAGGCCTGCTTGGTGGCTGCGCTTGCAGTCCAATTGGATCGTTGACTAATGCCACAGTTTAATTAAGTTAACTTCTGTAATACTATGAAAAAGGAGTTTTTCTAATGGGACGTGTAGAAGGCAAAGTGGCCATAGTAACAGGCTCCACCTACGGCATAGGCGAGGCCATAGCCAGGATACTGGCCCGAGAGGGTGCAATATCCATTATCGCAGGAAGATCTCAAAAAGAAGGGACGAGGGTCGCAGAGGAGATCGTCCGTGCCGGAGGCAAGGCTGAATACTGCTCGCTTGATGTAACTGACGATAAGAGGATCGAGGAAATGGTCAAAGCCGTCCATGAAAAATACGGCAAAATCGATATCCTTGTGAATAATGCCGGCATAGCAGGTCCGAATAAGCCCACTCATGAATTCACTCGGGCCGAATGGGAGAGCGTATTCAATGTGAACGTCACGGGCGCATTCCTTTGCACTAAATATGTTGTGCCTTATATGCAGAGGCAGAAGAGCGGAAATATCGTCTACATCTCATCAATCTACGGCATCATCGGTGCTCCAGATCTTCCTGCCTATCATGCCACCAAGGCCGCTAACAGAGTCATGGCTAAGATTGATGCCTTGCTTTACGCTAAGGACAATATTCGCGTCAACTCCGTTCATCCTGGTTTCATCTGGACGCCTCTTGTAGAGAACTTTCTCAAGGAGCAGTGCATGAAGTCAGGAGTGAGCTGTGAAGAGCTGAAAAGGCAGCTTGACTCAAAGCATCCCATTGGCCACATCGGCGAGCCGGACGATATTGCTTATGGGGTCCTCTACCTGGTGTCGGATGAAGCCAAATTTGTAACTGGAACCGAGCTAATCATAGACGGTGGTTACACCGCCACATGATCTTTATTTTTTAGGGGCTGTAGATCCAAGGACATGGATGCCCGCGCGGTGACGATCGTAGCGGTAGAATTGGGTCGCGGCAGTGTGCCGAAAATTCTATAATTTAAACTGGCCTGTATCCAGCAACCTCAATTCTCAAATATGGATAAATATTTTTTATTTGTAATCTATTCTTCAACTCGTATCTTTTAGCAACTGAGAGACTTCGGTGTCGGTGACTAAAAATCGTTAGTAGTGTAGGGGGTGAGCGGGGCATTTTTCAGGCCACGCTTCCACGCTCACCTCTTATATTTGCTTAATCAATTGCCAGCGTTAAGCTACAAAACACCTCCCGTTGGGCCGTACATATCCTTTCCGTCTGGACTTACATACGAACCAGGAACACCACCTGTTTCCTGTGATGTGCCGCTAATTATGAGTTTGACAGATTGAACTGCGGTATCATCTTGGATCAATCCATCCAAGTGACCCATCCTGATGGCGTCCATTACATCAGAATTTCCAGAGACGTCAACTTCGACAGTGTTCCATTGATTGGACTGTAGCTCATTAAATTTGTCATATACCGCCTGGCCCTCGCCGCTAACGCCTTTCAGTGCCATCTGATCGGTACCTATAAGCTGACCGATAGGCTTCACCACCATTACAATCTTTGCCGTATCGATATTCATGGGGGCATTAAAGTCAAAGCTAAACGGCACCCAAACATCCACTTGGTCCGAATCTCCAAAACCGCGAGTGGGGTTACCGTTTGTAGGGTATGTCCCCCCAGGACTTGCATCGATGCTCTGTTCATTTCCAGTTCCCGCAGTGTCTCCTCCTGCTGCATGGCATCCATAGGCATCGTCGAAATACGGGCTTACCTTTCCCATCGCTGCATCCCCTTCGCTAAATGTTGAGAATGGTCCGGGATAGAGTTCATCAAGTTCCCATCCTTCACGAGCGGCTAGTGGCGTGACAGAACAAGATCCTCCCTCAACGGTTGCCCTTGCTGCTGATGCCGTGGTGGCTGCTAAATAGAACTCAAAGCAGTTCTCTTGAGGCGGATAATACGGTTTTCTGAGCAAGCAGTACTGTGTAGCATCGCCACCGCTACCAATTCCAGTACCTGTTCCAGT
>RPOO01000057.1 GCA_003857025.1 Methanothrix sp. | reverse complement strand
TGCAACTTCCCTTCAAAAAAGGACTATTCGCTATTTATTTAAAAATATTTCGGATAATTATGAATGGAAAATTCTAGCGTCGCGAGTCCAAAGTGCGGAATGTGGGTTGAACCGAATGATCGCCAGAATGGAGACGCAAGATTAAATTATAATTTCCCATTCTTTTTATATTGTTTATATCTCTCATACGCTACCCTGGATAGCTTGTCCGCTTCCTCGTTCTCTTCCCGCGGCACCCACACGAGACTCACATCCTTTCCCTGCAGCAGCAACTTGATCTCGGGCACATATTTCTTGGACGTGGCGGAGTTGACCCGGTACTGGCCGTTCATCTGCTTGATCACCAGCTCCGAGTCGCCTTTGATTACGATCTTCTCCGTGATCTCTTCATCCACGATCCACTGGGCGGCGGCCATCAGCCCCTCGTATTCCGCTACGTTGTTGGTCATGCCTTTCCCCTCGCCTACGGCGCGAAAGCCCTGGTGAATGAGCTTTCCATCCCGGTGGGCCAGGTAGCCGTAAGCGGCCACGCCACCGGGATTCTTTGGGTAGCATAGCCCGTCAAAGTGAATTGTGATCATCGCCATTCATCCATATTCATTTATCTTCATTCATCTTCATCTATCTTCGCCAATCTATTTTCCTTGATACTATTTATACATAAATATTTATCTGTGATTGCAGAACGGCGTGCGCAACTATTCATAATAGCCCATTCGCGCGCTTCTCCCTTTACAGATTCATATTTATTTGAATTCATCCGACCGGAAAACTATTTCCTTACCACTGCTATAATAATTATCAGCCTTCCGCTGCGGCCTCATGACGGGGCCGGAAAGGCTGGGAATCATCATTTTATATAGATGGCTCTGCAAAGAGCCTGCGGATATAGTTTGCACCAAGAGAAGCACAAGAGGTTGAGCATTTAGCATGAGAGTTGCCGTCATCGGAGGTGGCGTGGGGGGAGCCGAGCTGATAAGAGTGGCCGCCCCAGGCCCGTTGGAGTTCACCCTGATCGAGCCCAAAAGGCAGATTGAGATGCAGGCACTGTACCCGGAGTATCTGGGCGGAGTGGCCAGGCTGCAGGATCTGGCCGCGCCTCTCAAGCCGTTTTGCGAGCGCACGGGGACCAAGCACATCCAGGAGAAGGCCTTGCGCCTGGAGGGCAATACGGTGGTCTGCGAGCAAAGCACCGTCGAGTTCGACTATTGCGTAATAGCGACGGGCGCGGCGCAAAACTACTTCGGAATTAAGGGCGTTGAGAACACGTTCTCCATCAATACCCTGGAAGAGACCAAGAGGGCGCGCCGGTTCGTGGAGGACATGAATCCGGAGCGCATCATGATCATGGGCTCCGGGCTCACCGGCGTTGAGGCGGCGGCCATCCTGGCGGAGAGCATGGACGCCAGCATCTACGTTGTTGAAGCCAAGGACCGCATTCTTCCCCCGTTCTCGCTGCAAACCTCGCAGCTGGTGGAAAAGGAACTCTCCAAGCGCGGCGTCAACATCCTCACATCGACGATGGTCACCGAGGTCAAGAAGGATTGCATCATGTTCGCCGACGGATCGTGCCTGGACTGCGACATGGCCATCTGGACGGCAGGAGTCAAGCCCTCCCAGTTCGTGGCCGACCTGGATCTGCCCAAGAAGAACGGCTGGATTCTCGTTGACGATTACCTGCGTGCCAAGGACAACGTCTTCGTCATCGGCGACGGTGCATGGATCGAGATCGACGGAAAGCTGGCCACCAAGACCGGCCTTGAGGCGGAGCGCCAAGCCAAGCATACGGCGCAAAATCTTCTCCACCTGGCAGAGGATAAGCCGCTGGAGAAGTACGCTATTCGCGCCAGCACGGACAATCAGGTGGCTCTAATCTCGCTGGGCTGCGACTGTGCTGTGGGCGTGGTGGGAAAGGTGTGCATCGGCGTGCCCACCCGGTTGATCTACTCCGTCAAGAGCTGGATCGATAAGTCGTTTATCAAGCGGTTTAAGTAAAATTTAGCAAAATAGCGGCAAAGGGCTTTGGAGCACCTGCTCAAAGTCCTCAATCAATAATGTTTTTTTCGCGCTTCTTTTTGAATCTGGCGTTTCTATTCGCGGTTTATGAAAGCACTAGCTAGCGCCATCTGATCAATAAGTGAAAAGTGTTAAAATGATTTTGTTCGGCGCAAAAATCATGCGCCGAAACATCCGAATGCTATGCCGAATTTACCTGGCAGCTTTGGCCACGCGCTCCACACTGTCTCTGTGGTTTATGGCGTAGCTCTTGACATCGCGGTTGGCGGCGGCGATGATCTCATCCGCCAGGGCAACCTCAGCCGACTTGGCCTTCTTGAATGAAGCCCCACGAGCACCCTTGGATATGAACATGAGGGCTGTGTCCACGCGTCTTTGGGGGGCGGTATCAACGGCTTTGGGCACAGTTATGCCGCCATACTTGAGTCGGACGACCTCTTCGCGAGGTCCGGCATTAGCTATGGCCTTGGCCAGAACAGAGAGTGGATTCTCCTTGGTTCTCTTGGCGATGATGTCGAATGCGCCTTCGACGATGCCGTAGGCCTTGAGCTTCTTGCCCGTATTCCTCTCCGTTCGCATCATCTTGTTTATCAAGCGCTCGACGATGTGCTGCTCGGACTTCTTGAACTGCTGCTTGGCATGTCTGCCGCCGGAGTGCATGACCGCTTTCGGGGCCATTCCCATGTAGCCCTTTACGCTCAGGTCTGCAATCTCGACCTCAGCCGGGTCCCATTTACCGAATACCTTCATTTAAATCACCTTACCGGCTTCTCCTTTCTTCCTCTGACAAGCTCCAGCAGAGACACATTATTGACGGCGATGACCTTGAACCTGACACCGGGGATATCACCCATGGAGCGTCCCTGACGCCCACCGATGCGGTCTACGACAACCTCGTCATGCTCATCGATGAAGCCGATGGCTCCGTCACCCGGGCAAAAGGCAGTTACCTGGCGACCATTGTTGATGAGCTGTATGCGCACGGCCTTTCTGATGGCCTAGTTGGGCTGCTTAGCCTCAATTCCAAGCGTCTCCAGAACTATCCCGCGACCCATAGGCGCTCCTGCCAAGGGGTCTGCCTTCAACTTGCTTCCAGACATTCTGCGGATATATTTAGGATAGCTCCACCTCATTGTCTTCCTATCACTCTCCAGTTTCCTGGCGGCATAGATTCCATTTCCCATTCATTTCACCTTGAGTAAATCGCGATCATCTCATTGAATTATGATATCGTCAACGCCATGATGTCTCTGAGCGAGCATCTTGGCTTTAAGTATGTTGCGGCCATCTCTACCGATGGCAATGCCCTTGTCCTTATTAGCTACCTCTACATAAGCCAATCGCTTATTATTCTTATTGACTACCATCACATTTTTTATGGCAGCCGGCTGGAAGAGGTTTTCTAAGAACTCTTTCACGTCGTCGCTGTACTCGACGATCTCGATCTGCTTTCCTACTGACTTCTTCACCCGGTTGATGTTCGAGCCCTTCCGACCTATGGCCGCACCCATATCACCCTTTTTGATGACAAAAATTATGCGGTCATTGTCTCCGTCTACGACACAATCCCTGGCCATGCCGCCTGTCAGGCTCTCGAACAGTGCTATATATCTGATTCCTTCGGTGGTGAGTTTAAACTCACTCATGCCTCAACACCTCGGATCTCACGCTGCAGTGCCAATATCTCCGAGTCACCTGGCTCGATGATGGCCAAAGCGGCCACGGAGAAGGGTTTCCCACAGGCAGATCCGAGGTCCTTGCCCATACCCTGGTAACCGTAGACTGGAACATCGATGGTTTCCAGCTGCATCCTCACGTCCATTGGACAGTCGGCTGAATAGACTATTAGCTTCGCCTTTCCGCCAAGTCCTGCCTCTACCGTCCTATTCGATCCCAGCAAAACATTTCCGGTTCTGATGGAGCTTCTCAAAGCCCTATCTACGTTAATCATAGCTACTACCTCATCTCTTGTTTGCCACCAGCTTCACGTCTCCCGTGCCGAGCTGGATAGGCTGTCCGACGATGACGTTTTCCGTCACGCCTTTGAGATCGTCTACATCCCCGCGAATGGCTGCATCCAGAATGTGGTTTACCGTCACCTCGAAGGCCGCCCTGGCAAGCACACTGGCCTTCTCTCCGGATACTCCATGTCTTCCGATCTGCTTGACCTCTCCGTCCACAGTCATGATGTCTGCGACAAGCATGATGTGCCTCACATCTACGGAAAGACCCTGTTCGCGCAGGGTGTCTGTGGCCTCGTTGATGATGGCGTTTCGCGCCGCCTCGATGCCCAGTACCTCTCCGATCTCATTTATGCTGTTGGTCTTGATTTTAGCCGGGTCGACGCCGTCAAACTGCATAACCTTCTTTATGGACGACCCTTCCGTGTAGAGGATGTACTCGTCGCCTTCTTTGCGAATGACGACGCGTTTTATGCCCTCTACACCTTTTAATGATATCCTCTTGATCTTCTCCACTAGCTGCAGAAGCTCGCGGTAGGACGGCTCTTCGGGGGCCATCACCAGCAAATTCTCCTTCAGCGCCACGGCAAGCCCTGTCTCTTCCTTAAGCTTGTCCGCGACCTCTGTCGCGGTGATCTTGCGCTGCTCCAGGGCACCGGGGTTCAATTCGATGAGCACATTCATCTCCGCCAGGTCCGTGGCAATGGACCCCAGGTGGAGAATGGATGATGACTCTATGGCCCAGGCCACCTCGCGGGCTAAGTCTCGATCGTGGGCATAATCCTGATTAAGCCTTATGGTCATGGTCGGCGTGGAAGGGATCTTCCTCGCGTCCACGATCTCGATGAGCCTGGGAAGCCCAAGGGTTACGTTGATCTCGGCCACACCGGCGTAGTGGAAGGTACGCATGGTCATCTGCGTGCCGGGCTCGCCGATGGACTGGGCCGCGACCACGCCCACCGCCTCGCATGGCTCCACACGCGAATGCTCATAATCCGATTCGACCGTGCTTATGATCTCGTTGAACTGCACCTCGGTTACCTGTTGGCCCTGCAGGCCCGCACGCAGAGCTTCTTTGATGCTCAGGGGGAGGTTCACGCTCTCCAGCTTCTCCGAGATCTCCTTTTCCGAAAGTCTCATACCGACTCCTTCTTGAGCACGTTTTTGATGATGCGTTTGACGTTATCTGCGCTGGCGTAGTCTCTCCGGGAGGCATCAACTCCGTCTTCGCCGTACTTGAACTGGACTATCATGCCCCTCGTCTCCTTCACCGTGCCGTCGTATTTGACCTCCAGGTCTTGCAGAGCATTGACCAGTCTACGTTGCAGGTAGCCGCTCTGGGACGTCCTGATGGCCGTGTCCACTAATCCTTCGCGACCACCGATAGCGTGGAAGAAGAACTCCGTCGGGTTCAATCCGTCTTTATAGCTCGATTCCACGAAGCCGTGCGCTTCAGCTCCGAGATCGCCGCACCGGAAGTGGGGCAGCGTTCTGCCGGCATAGCCGCGCTTGATTCTCTCACCGCGCACGGATTGCTGGCCGACGCAGGCAGCCATCTGGGTCAGGTTGAGCATGGAGCCGCGCGCTCCTGAAACAGCCATGACCACACCGGAGTTGTCCAGACCCAGGTGGCGACCGGCTATCTTGCCTGCCGTATCCCTGGCCTTGCCGAGAGTTTGCATGATTCTCATCTCCAGTGTCTCATCCAGTGTTCGTCCGGGCAGCGGCTCCAGTTCGCCTGCATTGTAGGCCTCGATGAGCTGCTGCGTCTTCTCGCGAGCGGTGCGAGTGGTCTCTTCGATCTGATCGGCTGCGGCCTTGGGGATGTCCTCGTCATCTATGCCGAAGCTGAATCCCGCGTGCATGATGCCGCGCAGCGCGAGCCTGGTCATCCTGTCCAGGAATTCACTCGCCACGGAGCGTTCGTACTCCTTTATTATCCTGTCTGTTATCTTGCCTTTGAAGGCACCCACAGCTTCGGCGTCGATGGTGCCCATCAGGAGCTTGCCGTCCTCGATTACCACATAGGCATCGTTCTCACAGTCCTCATTCTTGCAGACATCGCAGTTATAGCAGAAGTCGGCCTTGAACGCCAGGTTCAATCCCTTGGGAAGGATGAGTGAGAATATCTGCTTCCCCGTCCAGTAGGGCTCGCCGTCCACGATGCCCTCCGGCTCCGGCAGTTCGGGTATGTCGAACTTCTTCAGCAGCTCCATAGCACTCCGGCGGTCGATGGGCTTCCTGCGATGCGTGAGAAGGAATGAGCCGGTTACGTAGTCATGAATGCCGCCGATGATGGGGCCGCCGAACCTTGGCGAGAGGATGTTCTCCTGCACGCGCATGAGAATCTCGGCCTCGGCGCGCGCCTCCTCGGTCTGGGGAACGTGCATGTTCATCTCGTCCCCGTCGAAGTCTGCGTTGTAGGGCGGGCATACGGCCGGGTTGAGCCGGAAGGTCTTGTAGGGCATGACCTTGACCCGGTGAGACATGATGGACATCCTGTGCAGCGAAGGCTGACGGTTGAAGAGCACGATGTCGCCGTCGGCAAGCTGCCGGTCGATCTTCCAGCCGATGTCGATCTGCTCGGCAACCTCCTCGCAGTTCTTGTCCGTGACCTTTACTCTTCTCTGATCGGGGCGCGTAACATAGTTTACTCCCGGGTGCCTATCGGGGCCGCGGCGCACGAAGGTCTTCACAATCTCCTTGTTCCTGACGTTGGCGATCATGGGCACGGAAAGCTCCATAGCGATATCCATGGGAACTCCCACCTCGCCGATGCTCAGGTTAGGATCTGGAGAGATGACCGTTCTGGCGCTGAAGTTGACACGCTTACCGGATAGCGAGCCGCGGAAGCGTCCTTCCTTGCCCTTGAGGCGCTGGGAGAGCGTCTTGAGGGGCCTGCCGCTGCGGTGGCGGGCAGGCGGCACGCCGGAGACGGTGTTGTCCAGGAATGTGGTGACGTGGTACTGCAATAGCTCCCACAGATCCTCGATGATGAGCTGAGGCGCACCGGCCTCGCGGTTCTCCTGGAACCTCTGGTTGATGCGGATGATATCCACCAGTTTATGCGTGAGATCGTCCTCACTGCGCTGGCCGGACTCAAGGGTGATGGATGGCCGCATGGTCACGGGCGGCACGGGCAGAACGGTAAGGATCATCCATTCCGGTCTGGCTGTGCCCGGATTCATGCCCATAACTTGAATATCCTCGTCCGGGACCTTCTCGAAGCGGTCGCGGATGTCCGAGGCGGTGAGCTTGTGGCCCTCCTCGATATAAGATAGAGGCCGCTCGAACTTGATCTCCTGCTGGGGTGCACCGCAGTAGGGGCAGGTCTTGTTCTTGCGCGCCTCGGCGAAGACCTTGTTGACGGTATCGTCCGTCATCTGGCCCAGCTTCTCCAGGGTTTGGATCTGCTCCAGGTACATCTTCTTCTCATTGTCTTTCATCATGAGACGGGAGCAGTCCCGGCAGATGGCCCGGAGGACCTTTCTGATCAGCTTTGCAAAGCCCACGTGAATGACGGGAGCAATTAAGTCGATATGTCCGAAGTGACCGGGGCATTCTCCCGGTCTGCCGCCGCAGGATCGACAGCGCAGGCCCGGATCGATTACACCCAGGCGCGGGTCCATCAATCCCATCTCAATAGGAAAGCCGTCGTCGTCGTAAGTGTCGGCGGTTATAATCTTGACCACGCTCATCTTCCTGAATTCTTGGGGAGAGATGAGCCCGAAGCGGATCTTGCCAATTCTCTTGGGAACAGTCATACTTCCACCTAAACCGCGTCCTCCAGGATCAGTCGCGGCGCCACACCAAGTGATTTGATCTCGTCTAGCAAGAGCTTGAAGGCATAGCTCATCTCCACGGGGTAGATCTCAGTATCCGCTCCGCAGGTCGGGCAGAAGTCCGCATTTCTTCTCCGATCATGGATGGCAATCATGCCGCAATGGCTGCAGACAAGCTCTGTTACTTTATCCGATTCATCGACCAGGCGCTCCTTGAGAGCTAACGCCGCGCCGTGGGCGATGAGCACATCTCTCTCCATCTCACCAAATCTCAGGCCGCCTTCTCTGGCGCGGCCTTCCGTGGGCTGGCGCGTCAAGACCTGCACCGGGCCGCGGGAGCGGGCGTGCATCTTGCCGGTGACCATGTGGTAGAGCTTCTGGTAGAGGATCACACCCACGAAGACATCGGCCATGACCTGCTCGCCGGTGGCTCCGTTGTAAAGTATCTCTCTGCCGGTGTGCGAGAATCCGAACTTTTTAAGCGCGCCGCGCAGATCCGGCTCATTCTCGCCTAAAAATGCAGTGGCGTCGACGAACCTGCCTTCCAGTGATCCGACCTTGCCGCCGATCATCTCCAGCACGTGTCCCACCGTCATACGGGAGGGAATCGCGTGCGGATTGAGCAGGAGATCGGGCACAACTCCGGACTCGGTGAAGGGCATATCCTCCTGGGGCACAATCAGGCCCACCACGCCTTTTTGGCCATGCCGTGATGCGAATTTATCGCCCAGTTCCGGGATACGCTGGTCGCGGGTCTTGACCTTGGCCAGACGGTTGCCGTTGGAGGACTCGGTGAGGATGACCATGTCCACCACGCCCTTCTCGTTGGAACGCATGGTCACGGATGTCTCGCGTCTCTGCTGGGGAGTCAGCCCGAACTCGGAAGGCTCCTCCAGGAATCTGGGCGGGCTGGTCTTGCCGATGAGAACATCGTTCGGTCCCACGTAAGCATTGGGGTTCACCAGGCCGTCGGAGTCCAGCTGATCATACGCCTCGCTGCCGCGCGCCCCGCGCACCTCTACGTCCGGGATCTCGAACTTATCTTCCTGGCCGCCGGGATATTTGCGCTCCTCCGCCTCGGATACGCGGAAGAAGTGGCTGCGAGCGAGACCCCTCTGGATGGAGCCGCGGTTCATGACCAGGGCATCTTCAATGTTGTATCCTTCGTAGGCCAAGACGGCTACTACGAAGTTTTGGCCGGCGGGCCGCTCCTCAAAGCCAACGGCTCCGGAGGTCTTGGTGCGAACGATGCCTCTTTGGGGGCTGTTCAGGTAGTGGCCGCGCGTATCGGGCCGCAGCCTCATGTTGGCTGTGGACATGCCCAGGCACTGCTTGACCATTCCTGCGCCCATGGTGTTCCTGGGGCTGGCGTTGTGCTCAGGGTAGGGCACAAGACCTGCGGCAATTCCCAGGATCATCGAGGGGTCAAGTTCGAGATGGGTATGGTCGGGGGCGATATCCTCTTCCCAGATGGCGATGAGGGTGTTCTCCTCTTCCTCGGCATCCATATACTCCACCAGGCCGGATGAGACAAGATCTGCGAACGTCATCTCCCCGTTCTTGATCTTGTTTACATGCTCTACAGTCACCATGGCTTTGCCGTTCTCGACCACGATCAGAGGTCTTCTGGCCCGGCCCGAGTCACTGTTAATGAAAATCTCGCCGGTATCCTCGAAGTAAGCCACATTCATCTGGCTGCTGATGCTCCCCGCACGCCGCAGGCGGCGTAGATTAGCTACCAGAGACTTGGGGTCGTCATGATGTCCAATAATTTCGCCGTTTAAGTAAACGCGAGCGCCGCCGCTATCAAAAGCCTCAGGCAACGTTACCACCCACTGTTACCACGCCTAAATCAATCAAGATCTTCTTGATATCCTCGTAATCATCAATGCCCTTAGAGAGTTCCACTCCTTGAGCGAAATTTTTCACCAGTCCGCAGTTTGGACCCTCAGGGGTTTCGCTGGGACATATGCGGCCCCACTGTGTCGCATGCAGATCTCTGGCCTCGAAGTGAGGCTGGGAGCGGGACAGGGGAGAGATCACACGGCGCAGGTGAGAGAGGGTTGCCATGTAGTCCGTTCTGTCCAAGAGCTGGGAGACGCCCGTCCTGCCGCCCACCCAGTTGCCCGTGGCCAGGGGATGAATCATTCTCTCCGTCAGGACATCGGCCCGCACGGTTGTTACAACGTTCAGCTCTCTGTTCCTCATGCTGGCCCTCTCCAGCTGGTATTTTATGTCTCGGGTGAGACGGTTGAAGGCCACGCGGAAGAGATCTTCCATCAGATCTCCGGAGAGCTTCAGCCTCTTATTTGAGTAGTGATCTTTGTCGTCCTCGCCGCGACGCGCGAGCGCCAATTCGAAGCACGCTTCGGCCATGCGCGAGAGGAAGAGGGCTTTAGGATAGCGGTCCTTCTCCTCGACGCCGATGTGGGGGAGCAGATACCGATCCAGCACGTAGGCCGCTCTCTTCTTCTGGTATTCCTTGGCCTGGCCTGCCGCCACGCGCGAGCCGATCTTCTCCAAAGCCTCGTCGGTAGTGGAGACCTCGGCCTCCTCCAGATTCTCCAGCATGAATTTGATGATCTCGGGGTTGTCGGAGACGGATTTCACGATGTCCATATCCGATTCCATGCCCAGGGACCGAAGAAGTGTGACGAAGTTCAGCCTGCCTGAGACGGACGGGAAGGAAACCTCCAGGATGGAACGCCGCCCGCGCTCCACGATGACCAGCGACCGATAGCCCTGCCTCTGGCTGAAGACCTTGGCCACCTCGATATTCTCTTCGTAGCGCTGGTTGTACTCTACCAGAATCTTGTTGGGTGCCAGATCCTCCAGAGTCATGATCACGCGCTCCGAGCCGTTGACCACGAAGTAGCCGCCGGGGTCCGTGGGGTCCTCGCCAAAAGTGATCATCTCATCCGCAGTCAGGCCGGACAGGTTGCAGATCTTGGAGTTGAGCATGATGGGCAGGGTACCGATCTCCGCTTCTACCGGGTCTTTTTCGGTCTCGCCCTCAACAATCGTCATCTCCAGTCTTATGGGAGACGCATAAGTGAGATTTCGCAGGCGCGCGTCGTTGGGATAGAGCCTCTCCACCGAGCCGTCCGCTTCGCGAACCATGGGCTTGTCTACGCGAATCTTGCCGAGCTTCACGTAAGTATTTTCGATGTTCGTCTCGATGATGCCCACTTCATCGATGACCTTTTGCAGGCCCTTATCTATGAACTCATTAAAGGAGTTTATGTGGTGATGCACCAGTTTATCCCTGGTAAAATAGGAAATATAAAGAACATTTCTGTCGAGCAAGAGATCACCTTTAATCGATTACCAGCCGGTAAAAGATCGATTGCTTTGCTGTTGGACTTTTTCGCATAATTTTAATTATATCGCCGACCTTGGCCTCGATCTCTTTGGCAGCCGGATCGGTTACGTGGATCTTGGGCAACTGCGGTGCCTCGATGCCGAACTCGGCCAATACGGCAGCGCTTTCTTCCGGAGTGAGCAACACATGTTCCGGAACCATATCATGATCTTTTACAGTAAACTTGGTCACTAGAACCACCTCCTCTTCTAGAAGGAGCAGCAAATAGGCTCAAGGAAGCTCCAAACGGGCTCGGGGGGATTTGAACCCTCGACCACCTGGTATCTTCATGCAAAAACTTAAAAGCCAGACGCTCTGCCTAACTGAGCTACGAGCCCCCGCAACCTGGCATGCCTTAAGCCTTTTTCCTTGCACTAAAATGTGGAATAAATGCATCCCACATAAAGCTTTTTCCCTCGTGAACTTAGACACTTCCCACTAGGCGGGCTATCTCCGTGCCGACCTCTGAGGTGGTTGAGCTACCTCCGAGGTCATATGTCTTAACCCTCCCTTCAAATAGGTTCCGCTCGATGGCCGCCACAATGTCTTGGGCGGCAGCCTCCTGGCCCAGGTGCTCCAGAAGCATAGCCCCCGCCCAGATGGTAGCGACGGGGTTGACCTTATTTTGGCCTTTGTACTTGGGTGCGGAGCCGTGGATGGGCTCGAACATGCTGGTGCCTTCCGGATTGAGGTTCGCGCCCGGCGCAAGACCGAGGCCGCCCTGAATCATGGCCCCCAGGTCGGTGATGATGTCGCCGAACATGTTGGGAGCGACGACCACGTCGAACCACTCCGGGTTCTTGACGAACCACATAGTGATGGCATCAACGAAGTTGAAGTCGTGCTTGACCTGCGGATAGCCCTTCGCCACGTCCAGGAAGACCTCGCGCCAGAATCCATAGATGTCGCTGAGCACATTGGCCTTGTCCACGCTTGCGACCTGCCGTCTTCGCTTCATGGCCAGGTCGAAGGCATATTTTATGACACGCTGGCAGCCTTCTTTGCTGACCTCGCCGATCTGGTAGCCGATCTCCTCGCTGTCGGAGTCGATGTCCAGGCCGAACTTGATGTTGTAGAGCGTGCGCTTGACCTCGAAGTCGGCATGGCTCTTGCCGCGACGGGCTCGACTGCCGATGCCAATGTAGAAGTCCTCGGTATTCTCTCGCACTACCACGAAATCGATATCTTTAGGACCCTTGTCCTTGAGCGGGGTCCAGATGCCTTCCAGCAGCTTGACGGGCCGGAGGTTGATGTATTGATCGAGGTAAAAGCGCATGGTCAGGAGGACGCCTTTTTCCAGGACGCCGGGCTTGACGCGCGGGTCGCCGATGGCTCCGAGGTAAATGGCGCGATAGGCGCTAAGCTCTTTAAGAGTCTCCTCGGAAACCAGCTCGCCGGTCTTCAGATAATGCTCTGCGCCGAGGGAATACTCGATCCACTCCAGGGAAAAGCCGTGCTTGTCTGCCGCTGCTTCTAAGACCTTCTTTCCTTCTGCTATGATCTCCGGCCCGATGCCGTCTCCTGGGATAACTGGTACTTTGTAATTCATGCCTTCACCCCGGCCACCTGCCCTCTGGTGTACTGCCGTCTGGTATATTCCACGAGGCCGCCCGCGTCCACGATGTCCCGCAGGAAATCCGGGAGGGGCGTCGTTTTGTACGACTCGCCGCGGGTAATATTGCGTATTATTCCTGCGGCCATATCGACCTCGATTACAGCTCCATCCTCGATCTTGTCCTCCTCCGGGCAGATGAAGAGAGGAAGGCCAATGTTGATGGAATTTCTAAAGAAGATTCTGGCAAAGGACTTGGCGATGACTGCGGTGATGCCGGCTCCCTTCAGCGCCAGTGGCGCATGCTCTCGGGATGAGCCGCACCCGAAGTTCTCGCCGCCAACCACGTAGTCGCCCTGATGGACCTGCGATGCCATCTCTGGCCTGACGCCCTCGAAGAGATGCACTGCCAGCTCGCGCGGGTCATTGATGACCAGATAGCGCCCTGGGATTACCGCATCAGTATCGACGTCGTCGCCGAATTTCCATGCTCTGCCCGCCAAAATACTTCAACTCCAAAACGATGAACTAGTTTCCAATGAGGACGGTGTATATTAAAGTAATGCACTCGGTAATACCCTCCTGTGCGCACCTCAACCGCTCACTTTTTAGCGGCGTAATGAACAAATGTCGTTTAAAGGTTATTGAGCCTTCGGAGTGGGAATCGGCAAGAGGGCTGTATGGCGGCGGGAAGGCCGGCGGCGTCTATAGCCTATCTTCGGCTCATCGATGGCCCTTTTTGGCGGCGTCGCGAGCCAGCATTGCAAGCGATTAAGGATTATGCGCCAAGCAAATGCGCTACGCAAATCGGGCGAAATCGTTATCGTTGGCAGTCTCGGACCCTACGGAGGCGAGCAAAGGAGCTATAACTGTAAAAGGCAACGGCATGGTTCCTGCCCGGGCGACCGGAGAGGAAGAAAAATCTCTAATCACACTCATGACTGACGACCGCATTTCTGTGACGGCCAAGGAATGGGGTCATGAAAACGAATGCAGTCGGCCTGACCATTCTTCGAGAAATGGCGGGCTTATATCCGGGTAAGGGTCATCTTGATAAATTAGGATGGAAATATGACGGACCAATGCAATTATTTTGAGGTGCTCTGACTTGATCGATCGCAGCAAGGTTCTGGAGGTCTTGAAGGGTTATGATCTCGATGATCTGCGAATAGGGATGATCGCATCCCACTCCGCCCTGGACACGGCGGACGGCGCAGTGGAGGAGGATTTCAAGACGCTGGCGGTATGCCAGGAAGGGCGAGAGAAGCCTTATACCAAGTACTTCCGAGCCGGGCGGGATAAAAAGGGCAAGATTGTGACTGGCATGATCGATGAGGTCATGATGCTCAAGAAGTTCCCGCAGATACTGGAGACTGAGAATCAGGATTTTCTCCGGTCCAAGAACACTCTTTTCGTTCCCAACCGCTCGTTTACTTCTTACTGCGGCATAGAGGCCGTTGAGGACCAGTTCATGCTGCCTCTGCTCGGCTCGCGCAATTTGCTGCGTTCCGAAGAGCGCGGCGACAAGAGAGACTACTACTGGATACTGGAGAAAGCGGGCCTGCCTTTCCCTGAGCCGATTGAAGCGGAGGACATCAACCAGCTGGTTATGGTCAAGCTGCCCCATGC
>RPOO01000056.1 GCA_003857025.1 Methanothrix sp. | reverse complement strand
TGGTATCTTTAAATAATTCAACCAATTTATCCGCGAATCATTCATTTGAGTCCTTCAAGAACAGCTCAATTGCATCATTCGCGAACAATTCGTCTGAGCTGTCTGAGAGTGTGTCGCAGACATCATTCGAGAATAACTCCACAGACTCCTTTGAGAACGAGTCATTGGTTTCATTTGAGAATGTCTCATCAGAATCTTTTGAAAATGATTCTTATGCCTCTTTCCCGGAAATATGGATAGATAACATAAACCGCGACTCGCCCGTAAGCCTTGAGGATTATTACTACGATTCCGACCTATATTCCCAGATTCCTGCCGCAAACAGCCCCATCAGCCTGGCTTTTCCGGTATCAAATATGAGCCGGGAAGGCGGATCTGATCTGCTGGTCATAAACATCACCAGCGATCCCGCGACCAATGCCTTCCGCTCGCAGATATCAGCATTTTGCGGCAGCAACGGCAGCGAACTGTGGCAGAAGGAGTACCCGGATTCACTGGTCTATGCCGCTCCTGCGGGAGACCTGAACGGCGACCACTACACTGATATCATGGTGGATGTCGTCATCGCCGGCACCAGTTTCATTCCCTACAGCAGCATCACGTCTCTGGACGGCAGAAATGGCGAAGAGATCTGGAGCAATCCCCATTTCCTGGCGGCGACAATTGCCTATCCCGTCAAAGACATAACCGGAGACAATGCCACTGAGTTTTTAGTGCACGTATTCGGCATCGACAGCCTGAACGGAACGGTTGCCACCAAGATCGCAGAGGTGGACGGCAGCAGCGGCATGGAGATTGGATCAAAGATCTTTTCTGGAGCAGTGGCCGTTGAGTACCCGGCAGGAAATTTCACTGCCGACCCAGTTCAGGACAGCTTGACGGCAATCTACGAGATCAACCAGACAGAGCAAAACGTAACCACGGAAATTCAGGCAGTCGACGGGCAGGATCGATCCGTGTTGTGGAATAAGAGCTTCCCCGGCCTCGCTATCGCGCAACCGGTCAAAGATTTGACTGGAGACGGCAAAGATGAACTTGTGGTTTATTTGATGAGCTTTGCCAATAATACAACCAATAGCAGTGAGATGGCAGTTCTGCAGGGAAGCGACGGAAAGCTTCTCTGGAAGAGCTCGCTTGGCAATGCTCTGGCCTTTGCGGTAGTGGGTCCTGACCTCACCGGCGACGGCAAGGCGGACCTTATCGTCTATAAGCTGGGGGGTGAAGGCGAGAGCGAAGTCGTGGCGATAAAAGGTAACGACGGCCTGACACTCTGGAGCAGGAAGGGGACGATAATCCTGCCCCAGTAATGCGACAACGAAATATGGCGAACACGCGGCGAATGTGATAAGCCTAACCTTTTTTATTTTTTGTATATTTTTTATTGTTAATAATTTCGCGGTGGTAATCGCAATGTGGCGTCTACATGGGCGGTATGTAATATTTCATCATGAAATCTTTCCTGAACGGACAAGATTACCATTCTTACCGACGGCCCGATTGTATCCCAAAACCTTTTAACCTGGGCCTTCAAAGTAAATAGGTTATCAAGTAGATTAAAAATCAGACAGGAGGTGTATTGGATGCCATATGAAAACATAAGCGAGCTGCCCAAAAGCGTACGAAATCTGCCCAGCCGGGCCAAAGCCCTTTACATGAAAGCCTTCAACAGCTTCTGGGAGGAATACGACGTTGCTGATGATGCAGAGCGCGAGAAGGCATCTCACGAAGCTGCCTGGTCGGCCGTGAAAGAACAGTACGAAAAGGACGACGAGACGGGCGAGTGGGTAAAAACTGGTGAGATGATCGGCAAGCGTCCGCGCCATGCCATGAGGCACCGCAAGAGCGGAGCTGCGTCACAGGACAAGGCACACGCATGATGCCAGCAAAGAAATGCTGATGAGGAAGAAGGGCCTATAGTCAAGGCTTGAGTGTTCCTCTTCAGCCATCTCGTTGCTATTTCTTATAACAAGCTCATTCAATTGTCTTTTAAATCAGGTTTTTAGATCATATTATTGAATCATATTGCTGTTAGTTGTTTTGATTCATAAATCTCATCGAGTTTTGACAGTATGACAAAAAAATATCCATTCCCGACACCATGCTGCTTAGCGAGGAGGATTGCCGAATGGGTGGATGTGCCGGGGTGGATGTAGGGGAAGTCCTCATCGGGTGGCTTGGACAATTTTGGACTTCCCGGCTGGAGGGATGGCCCGGTCTTTCGGGCTCAAGATCCACCTCTGAAGAATGGACTATAAAACTATTTGAGCGCTGGTGATAATAATTCATACAAATTATGATAAATCCGGAATTCATCAATTGCTTTTTCTTGGGCAAAAAAATTGCCCGTCGATAGATTTCTTGTCATATAATCCCATCAGACCTGCTGGATAATCTCCGTGATGGATACAGCTAATAATCAATACGAGGAATAGTTAAGAACATGGATATCGCACGCCGCGTCAGTTCCGCCGAGCTGACCGATTTATTCTTATCGCTTGCAGCGCTGGTTATCGCGTTCTCCATCTTGGGAGAGCGACGGCTGCCCGGAATTGAGGCGATCATTATCACTGCTCTTGGCGTCAGCACAGGCTTTCTCCTGCATGAGCTGGCGCACAAATTCGTTGCCATGCACTTTGGCTATTGGGCGGAGTACAGAGCTAACCGCATGGGCCTCGTCCTCGTCATTGTCATGGCCTTTGTGGGCTTCATCTTCGCCGCGCCGGGAGCGGTCATGATCAGCCGGACCTCTGCACCGCAGAATTTCTATTCCCTGGACCCGCTAGGCCAGGAGAAGCTGGCTGCAGAAGAAAAGAAAGAAGAGCTTCTCATCTCTCTAGCAGGACCCTTGACCAACATCATCCTGGCGATCGTCTTCTTCCTGATGCTGATGAGCGGCGACGCCGCAGGCTCGCTGTGGCAAAATGCCGCCAGCTTCGCGCTCTTCATCAATCTGACGCTGGCCGCCTTCAATCTGCTACCCTTTGGGCCGCTGGACGGCAAAAAGATCTATGACAGCAACCGGGTCGTTTGGGCGCTGGTGGGAGTGCCGACCATTCTGGCGGCTCTGCCGGTTTACTTGGGGATGATTTGAGGATGCAGGAAGACGATGGCTCGACCGGAAAAATGAGTTTGTAGACGCGAAAAAATGACGAGCGCAGAAGGAAAGGAAAAAAAACGAAGAACGCCTTGAGAACAACCTTATATGCAAAGAAGCCCAATTAGCAAAGCAATGCGCCGACTGACAGCTCTCGTTTGCGGAAGGGTTCAGCATGTTGGCTACAGGTCAAGAGTTGTGACCATGGCCAGGACGCTGGACCTGAAGGGATTCGTGAAGAACCTACCGGACGGAAGAGTGCTTGTAGTGGCCGAGGGCGAAGATGCGGATATTGGGAGATTCTACAAGGCCATCAAGATGGAAGATCCCCTGATCAAGGTCGAGGATATCGATGCGCAGTTCTCGGAGCCCAGAGGAGCCTGGGACGATTTCTACAAGATTGCCGGCGAGAGAGAAACGGATTCCCGGCTCGATACCGCTGCGGTCTTCCTAAAGGATCTGATCGTGGTCGTAAAGGACGGCTTCAAAGAGACCAACTCCCGCCTCTCCAGTGTCGATGAGAAGCTGGGAAGCATCGATTCAAAGCTGGGTACCGTGGCCACAAAGCTTGATCAGATTGCGGACACGCAGGAGAAGATCGTCCATAAGATCGATGCAGCCCGCAGAGATATCGTGACCGAGGTCAAGGGGCTGCGCCAGGATATCAAAGGCCGAATCGGTGGAGGACGGCAGCTAAAAAAGTCGCAGATCGATCTCGCCCATATCCGATCCAAGATGAATCTGCGAACTGATTGAGGTAGTGGAAAACTCCGGTCCAAATCCTCATTGGTTTTAATTCATCTATTTTAATTATTTCGGCATCGATTAGCTCTTCATCGATTATCCTTTTACCGATTTCTTGATCTGTTCGACCATTGCTTCTGCAGCTTTGTAGTATGCATCTCGCGGCATAAGAGCATGGCTGATTTTCGCTTGTGTCTCCTTGGAGACCCTGCCATCTTTCACGAACTGGCGACCCGCATCTTTTGCAGCCTGGAATATTCCCTCCACGAGACCAGTCTCCCCTGCTTTGATCATCTCCGACATGCCTTCTGCCATGGGGCGGAGCAGTGCTGCGGCGAACTCGGAGCCTCCGTCCGGCCTGCTGTAAACCGCATTTATATGCAGCAGAAGCGGATCGAACGTGGAAAGCTCCCAGGCCGAGCAGGTGGACACCAGGACCGCTTTTTGTTTCTTCATCCCCCCCTGGCCCAACACATGGATTGGCAACTGCCGGTCCATGATATTCTTAAGGGGGCCGGTGATGCCGGAATAGTAAACGGGGCTGGCCCAAACAACGACATCCGCATCAGCGAGCTTGGGCAGGAGCATCTGCATGTCATCCTTCTGGCCGCAGACTCCGGGATTCTTGAACCAGCAACTCATATCGCCGTTGCACGGAGCTACATTCAGCTTTCTCGCAAAGAACAACTCAACATCAGCACCTGCCTCCTTCATGCCTTCCAGGAAAGGATTCAATATCAGGGCAGTATTTCCGTTATCCATTCGCGGGCTACCGTTAATTGCAATAACCTTCATGTTGGTATCACCTTTGAAACATATTTATCCATTCTTCATTGTCCGATGCAATTGAAACATTTATCAACCATTTCGTGCTTAATTATCATTCGCATCTTGCATTTATAAACCAGGTCTTACTTTCTGCAAGGATATAGATTGCGGCATGCATGGCGGGCCATGAATGGACGGCATAAATGAGTGGAATGAATTAAGCGGCAAGAATGAGATGGCAAGAATTAATGGCATGGTTTGAATGGAAGATATGAGCTGGTTTGAATTGAGGATTCTAAGTGACATCATCTAACGCCTTTGGCGGCTCGGATCAAGACCAGATTGATCCCTTTGATGCCGGTGACGCAAATATTTGGAGAAAGGCCGAGTACCTGGGGCGCTATCTCTTCGCTGCAGATTTCCTGATGCTGCATCTGCCGCGAGCCGCGACCGGAAATACACAATTTGCAGACCAACGAGAGACGGACAAACGAACTGTGGCCGACATTTCCTGCGGCATGGGCTACGGCACTGATGTTCTCAGCGATATCGCCGAAAGCGTCGTGGGCGTTGACAGCAGCCCGGATCTGATAGAGATGGCGATGGAGCGGTGCAATATCTGCAGGCCTGGCACGAGATTTCTCAAAAAGGACCTTGATAGCGAGGACTTGATTCCGGATATCGAAGTGCGCACAATTGATGCTGTGGTCAGCTTTGAGACGCTGGAGCATCTGGTCGATCCCAACAGGGCAGTAATCCAGTTCTCCCGGATTCTGAAGAAGAATGGATTCCTGATCTGCTCGGTTCCCAATGTGCTGTCGGAATCGGGCGACAGCTGTGGCCTTCCCAGAAACAAAGCCCACAAGCAGTGGTTCAGCTTCGCGTCTTTATGCCGGATGCTGCAAGCCTGCGGCTTTCAGGTGGTCTATCGACTGGGCCAATCCAAATCAAGGGCACTATTTCGAAGAGAGCAGCAGCTGATTCACGCCAAGCGAATCATGCGCAAGCTCTGCGAAGAGCCGCTCATGCACACACCGGAGATGATGCGCTGGCTGGCCTACGTTGCGGCCTACCCCACCGTGGAAGATGCGGACGGCTCGTACTCCATCATCGTTGTGGCTCAAAAGAGATAATCGGGCGCCAATAATTGGGGTGCCGAAAGAAATGACGAATAATGATAAATGATGACGAATGCATTTTTCGTTTTCTCAATTGATCAATTGCAGCGGTCGAATTATTGGGCCAAAGCCGGTTCGCTGGCCTCTTTTTCCAGAAGCATGGCAGCAAACAGAAATGCCAGCGGCTTGAGTTCTTCATCTTCGGGCAGCCTCTTCAACCCCATCTTTTGCGCCAAGGGCAGTGCGGTATCTCTTCCAAAATATTTCTCCATGCCCTTCAAGCGCAAGAGAAGCCGAAATAAATTTGCGTGGGGAGATGATTGAAACAATTCTGCCAGCAAATTTGCGGCTAATCCATCAAGCGTTTCCTTTGCGGTTGTTTTCTGCTTTTGCTCTTCTTTCAGCATCTGGGAGAAGTTCGCAATCCTTTCCCGGAGTTCGACGTCTGCCGGGCAGTTGGAGAATGTGCTGAACTTGCGATTTTCTTCACAGAGGAGCAGATTCATCTTTGAGAGGTAAAGAGCGGCACTGCATACTTGCGGCTTGACCGATTGGATGGAGCATCCGGGAAGAGTGGAATCATAGAAGGGGCACGGCTTGCCCGTCTCCTTGCGAATCATCCTGGCATTTCCCACAGCTTCGCCCTTGAGTTCATGAGGTAGCGTGTAATCTTTCATGAACCTCTTCAGGCTTATGCCCTTATGCTTGGCGATCCTTTTGCAGTCCTGGAAGGAGACTGCCACCGTTAGCTCCTTCTGGCAGCACCGGCCACATCTGCGGCATCGGCTGACAAGATGCAGTGCAGCATTCCCTGAGAAGTACGGCTCATAATCCTGGGAAATCAGTTCGTTCATCGCCTCGGCCACTGTCTCTTGCGGCTTTTGCCCGGGCGATGGCAAAATGGCCTGCAAGGACTGCATGGCTTCTTGCGCTTTGTGAATTCGTTGCTGCAGCTCTTCCTTCAACGCGACGCACCTCTTTTTTAGCAAGTCAATTCTCGTTTTTGTCGTTCTTCATTAATTGATTTTGCTATGTCGTTTATCTTTGGGGCTTATCCGTCATTTGTCTTGAGGTTTTTGTCTATATCCAATAACAAAGAGACCTGAAGATGTTCAGAGAGCTTCATCGGGAATGAGTTGTTTCAAAGTGCATCACCATTAAATATGGTATAATCAGCATCGGGCATCGGCATCATTTCTGCATCATGGATTGGTGATTCAGTTATTTAATTCAAATTTATTTTTCTAATTTATTTTTCGAAAAAAGACTGCATCTAAATCAGTCCAATCCGTAGGTCAAATCTGGATATAATCGTCTATATAGCTCAAAACGAGCAATATTGTTCCGCATGAGAAAAAGCAGTCTGCAGCCACAACAAAGATGCCGAATCAAAACGGACGGCATTTTTGGCGGGCGGAACGTATCCTCACATTAACGGGAACTTCCACAGATCATTTCCGGGCACAATATGTCATGCATGCACCACAAAATTTGCAGGTTGTGCGCTATGGAAGTCCAGACAACTGAACACAGAGAATCATGGAATGAATTGCTAGAGGTGTGATCTTGAAATCAAAGAAGAGAGATATGGGCCTGATTGTATCAGAGATTTTGAATATATGCATAAAAGGGGCGGGAAAGACACGCATAATCTATCAAGCCAATTTGAATTCATCCAAAGCGAACCAGTATCTGTGCAATTTGATCCAGAATGGCTTGATCGAGGAGAGCACGTCCGGCAGCAGGATTCTGTATAAAACGACGCCAAAGGGCATGGAGCTGATGCAAAAATACCAGCAGCTGCAAAATGAGATGGATGAGATTCAAAGCCGCATCTTTGCCGCAGAGGCTTGAGTCTCAATGCATCAGCATTCAATTTCAAAAATGGCTATATATGCACAAAACTGCAATCAAACTTGTATTCAAAATTTAAATAGGTCTATTCGCTCAATATTGATAAAATTATACAAATTTGTATAAAATAATTGCAATAATTCTGCATGGATTTGCGCATGAATTTGTCTGAATCTGAAAAATCCCGCAGTGGATCGTTCAACTGAATCGTCTGCAGAGGCATTCGGAAATGTCTACTGACAAATGTTTGGTTAACAATAATCTGGATCGTAAGCGCAATGATTGTGCGCACAAAAAAAAGCAATCATAGCAGAGCAATTAGCTCGCAAAGTAATCCTGCACATTAGATCGAGCCAATTTTTTTCCGATCTAAACCTCGATCCAGTCAACCTTTATCTCGTCTTTCAACTCGATCAGAGCCCCAAACCCTTGACGCAGCTCTCCCACATTGATTATGCAGGTTTTGCCGATTCTTGCTTCTCCTCGATCCTCATGGATATGCCCGCAGAGCAGAAGGTCGGGCTGGCGCTCTTCCACGAAGCGACGCAGGCCGACCGAACCGCTGTATTCGCCGTTGTAAAGAACGTCTCGCGTCTCCCGGGGCGGCTGGTGAGTTAAGACAATCTTGAACCTCTTCTCGGATATCTTCTCATAAGCATCCTTCAGAGCGGAATAGACATCATCTTCTTGATTGTAGTAGCGAGTCGGATCGCCAAGCCTTGCGGGATTGCGGGCGATGATGCCGCCCATGCCGATGAATCCGCAGTCGCCCTGCGAAAAAGCGGCGCGATGCAACATTATGAAACCGAAGTCCCGCCAGAGTTCCGGCACGACTTCTTTGTGATCCATGTTGCCGGGAACAATCAGAACACTCCGCCCAAGGTCGGCCAGGGCGACCGCCACTGGCACTGCTGCCCGGCGACTGCTGCCGTTGTGCAGATCCCCGCAAAACGCAATCAGGTCGCATTCTATTGTTTTCAGCCGGTCGAGCATCTCGGCGCGATCATGCAGATCGGCCAGCGCCAGAATCCTAAGAGGCTTGTTCATGCGCCGCCCTCGCCATCATCAACCATTTTCCTTCACCCACCTAAGTCCTCATTCAAATTCTCAAATTTCGCCATAGCTGCATCATTTTTCCACGACGATTGTCACCGACAATTTATCACTATTGCGACATTATTCTATCTTCAAACTGGCGATCCCGGATCGGAATGGATGGTGGGAATGCAATCCCTTCGAACCAATTCGAAGGAGTTTTAAGTATGAGGTTGCCATCCTTAAAATATGGCACTTCCGAGGAGCAATGCAGGTGATGAGAAAGATAGTTCTCAATTGCTCAAGAAGTACTTTGGATATGAGTCATTTATCCCGCCCCAGGATGAGATCATCGCAGAAGTCCTGGCGGGAAAGGACGTCTTCGCTCTTCTGCCCACGGGCGGCGGCAAGTCGATATGCTACCAGCTACCCGCCCTGATGCTGGAAGGCACAGCCCTGGTGATCTCGCCACTGATAGCTCTCATGAAGGATCAGGTAGACCGCTTGTGCACCCTTGGAATACAAGCCGCCTGCATCAACAGTACCCTTGGTTCCGGCGAGGTTCAGAGGATAATAACCGACCTGCTCGACCATCAGATCAAGATTCTTTATGTGGCACCGGAGAGGCTGACCGTCCCGGAGTTTTTGTCATTTCTAAAACGTCTGACGATAAGTCTCATCGCTATCGACGAAGCTCACTGCATATCCGAATGGGGACATGAATTCCGGCCTGCCTATCGCCGCTTAAAGGCGCTGAAAGACCACTTCCCGAAAACGCCGTTCATCGCCCTGACTGCCACCGCCGTGCCCGAGGTGCAAAAGGACATCATTTCCATTCTCAAGCTCAGAGATCCGGCAGTCTTCAAGGCCAGCTTCAACCGCCGCAATCTGCATTACCAGATCCGGCCAAAAGACGACGCCTTCGGCCAACTGCTCGACTTCCTGAACCGTCATCGAGGCGCGGTGGGCATCATTTACTGCTCGACGCAAAAGGCGACCGAGTCTCTGGCCCGCAGGCTTCAGGCCGTGGGCATGAAGGCGCTGGCGTATCATGCCGGAATGGATGGCGCACTGAGGGCAGAGACGCAAGAGAAGTTCATAAAAGATGAAGTGCAGATCATAGTGGCCACAGTTGCTTTCGGCATGGGGATCGACAAGCCGGATATTCGCTTTGTGATTCACTACGATCTTCCCAAGAACCTGGAGAGCTATTCCCAGGAGACGGGCCGGGCGGGAAGAGACGGCCTGGAGAGTGATTGTATCCTTTTCTTCGGCTACGGGGACACGAAAAAGATCGAGTACCTTATCGAGCAGGGAAACGATGAGGAGCAGAAGAAGATCGCATACCGAAAGCTGCAAGACCTGGTTCGCTTCTGCGACAGCAAGGACTGCCGCCGCCGCTCACTCCTGGCTTATTTTGGGGAGACTTATGCAGAGGCGAATTGCGGCAGCTGCGACAACTGCGTCCAGCCGAGAGAGTGCATGGATGGCGCAGAGATCGCAAAAAAGATTCTATCGGCGGTCTCTCAGGCGCAGGAGCGGTTTGGATCAAGCTACATCGTCGATATTCTGCGCGGCTCGCGAACGCAAAAGATCCTGCAAAACGGGCACGACCGTCTGAAGGCTCACGGCACGGGCCGGGAGTTTTCGTCGTCGCAGTGGTCCACCTTCATCCGTGAGCTGGCCGGCAATGGTTTTCTGAAAGTGGAAGGAGATAAGTACCCGATTCTGAAGCTGACGGAGAAGAGCTACAATATCCTATTTGGCGGCGAGGCCATTCTTCTCACCAAGCCAAAGGAAAAATCCGGCTCGGTAAAGGAGGTGAGACGCTTTGTAAGGCCCAACATCGAAGCCAAGGGAGTGCCATCAGAGCGCAGCAAGCCAAGCGGCCAGACGAGCCAAGAGCTGCTGGAGCGCTTGCGGGCTCTGAGGCGCAAACTGGCAGAGGATGAGGGCATCCCTCAGTATATGGTTTTTCACAATTCCAGCCTGAAAGCGATGGCCTCCAAGCTTCCTCAAAACCATCTTGAATTTCGAGCAATCGAAGGCGTGGGAGACAAGAAGCTGGAAAAATACGGCGACGCATTCTTGAGCGAGATTGAGGCCTACTGCCGGGAGAGCGTTGGGGAAAAAGAGAATGATTCGGCTTCTGATTCGGCTTCGTGCGAGCTGCAGGACGACTTCGATGATTCGTTTGCAGAATGCGATGAAATTGACGACCTGACGTTTGAATCGCTGCCATCTGAATTGACCTGCCCGGTCGAAACAAGCGGCGATTTGGATTTCAGCTCGTCTGCGGATAGTGAATTATACCCAACGCAGGAAAGCATAGCAAGCTCTGTTGGCAGCGCAAATGCAAATGGCGACCTCCTGAAGAGACTGGAAAATCTGGAGCTGCAGTTTTCAGCACTGCAAAGAGAGCTTGCCGAATTGAAACGATGCGCTTTGGCCGCGAAGTCTTCATCTTCAGAGAGCGACAATCACTAATGATTGGAGCCGCTAAAAAATTTAGTGCCGTGGTTCGATTTTGGATCAAAATGCAGCCCCCCGCGATCATTCTGTGTGCACTTCAGGCCAGGACCGGAATGGGATCGACGCGGTTCTTGCTCTTCTCCATAGTTCCGTCCAAAGCGGTGCGCATCTCTACCTTCTGGGCCTCCTCGAAGCTGCCGTTCTCCAGGAGGTCCTCCATCATGCCGCTTAATATGTCGTCCATGACCTCCATCTTGGAATAAAGGCGCTGGCGCTGGGATGAGTAGTAGCTGATCTGTGACTGAAAAACCGGATTTGCAGCGGCCAGCTCGTTATTAAGCAAGACGGAGACCTCCTCGTCCGTTTTTCCTGCAGCATCCTTGATTTTATTGTAGAGGCCGAACCAGGAGAGGATGGCCGACGGGTCCAGTTTGGCAAGCTTCGGCATCATGCGCCCGAATCTTTGGGAGAGCTTAATCAAATCCTCGTTGGAGGTGCGAAGGGCGTCCTGATGGCGGGCAAGGTCGGAGGCGTATTTGGCGAATTCGGGATTCTTGGACATCTAATATCACCGGGTGGAATTATCAATTCTAAGTATAGAAATAACAAGAGATTCAAGAGAAGATAAGGCCTAGCCGCGCGGGGCGAAAGTAATCTTAACAATGGGATTCTTAATAATGTGATTAGCACGGAACAGAGCGACAAAGTGAGTGCAGCAGAGCATCAATAGCGCAACAAACATGGTGCAATTCTAATCGTATCCCTTTTGATGGCATAACTATTGTCATCTAGTCTATGGCATTATCAGAAGTCAACTACCACGCCCTAAAGGATGCGGCCTCCTTGCGGCAAAGAGGTGAATACAGGTATAAGTGAATCGATTCAGAGCGTGAATTTTCTTTTTTCCGGCATAGTTCCTCTTTTACAAAATTAAAAAAATGGATTGAAAGTTTAGTCAGGCCAGTTTATTCGGCCACACTCCGTGGACCACACCCAGTGCCCTGTCCACAGCGCTGTGAACGTTGTCTGCTGGAAATCCGCAGAACATGAGGTATGCCTCGGCGTAATTAGGCACGGGAATGGACATTTGTTCTACAAGCATGACTATTTGCATTATTGTGTAATTGCCCAGCTTAACGGGAATTATTGTATCTGAGATAAGCAGCTCGAAGATCTCGGGACTGATAGGCCTTTCGAAGCCGGATACAAAGGCCTCCAGGATTTCGCCCGTCCAGTCATGCTTCTTTCCTGCATCATCGTAGGGAACTATCACCACACGCCTGGTGTTGGAGAGCTGCTCAAGCAGCGTCTCGGGTTTTTGCTCTCCCTCAAAAACAAAGTTCAGTTGATGTACATGCGGCATGGTAATCGGAACTTTGCTGGCCCTGATCGAGAACTTCACGTCTTTAAAAACAGTTGCTGCATCATTCCCCTGATGGCCCACACCGCTCCCGAACTGAATGGCATTGGGTGACACCTTTGTGATGTCGTGAGGATCCGCGCTCCTGCGGTCCAGGTTTCCAAGAACCGCACGGAGACCAAGGGGCCTCGCGGCCAGGACTGCCCTACATAAGGCGGTAGTGTTACAGCTGGTGCATTGGACCAGTTTTGGAGCAGCTTTGAGAAATCGATCGTAATTCTCCAGTCCGAAGAAGAACTCTCTGCCCATATCTTCTCTAATCTTCTCCGTTATGCCAATGTTCTTCTCAGCCAGACCATTGAGTATATCGCCTCTGTTAGCCCCTCCCATTAGCACCATATTGCAGTCGTGGGCTATGCTTGCCTCCACGTTAGGTAACTCCTGGCCCCCGGGAGTCCCAACGACTATTACGCCCGATTCTTCAAAAAAATCGTCATAGCCGCCTTCTATCCTAGCCCCATCTTTCTCCCAAGCAGCTCTGTCTTTCTCATCTGTTAGGAATGCCCTTATATTGCACATCCGTGTGAACTTACTAAGCATGCTCTTAGCCCTGCCATGAGGGCTGCGAAGCAGCACATTCATATCGCCTTTAATTCCTTCCGCTTCCTTGACTTGGTGGATGGCAAGAATAGCCCTCTTGCTCTCCGTCCCGTCAAAGCCTACAAATCCGACATCCAATTTCATAGAACAATCACGCAGACTATCCTATAGGTCTGAAAGATATTTCAAATTATCTATAATGTTTCCATCATTCTTACGTTAATATGGGAATTTATTACCTGAATTAATTTTAAATCTTGAAGCCAGTAGCACCGAGGTTAATAGTGTTTTTATCTTCAACAGGATGAGATCGGACAGCTCAACCGCCTGGTTACCATGTGGCTGGACTTTTGCCATCCGATAAAAAAAAGATAAATTGATCCGCCATCTTCCGCAAGCAACTCATCTTACATCTTGCCTTATTTCTGCTCCAGCCACGCACCGCAGATCCTCGCATCCCACGATCTGCCCGTCCCGCAGCGTGTACATCTTCTGCGCTTGCCGTGCCAGCTCCAGATTGTGGGTCACAATCACCAGCGTCAAACCCTTGCGGTTCAGCTCCCGAAATAGCTCGAAGATCATCTGCGATGTCGCGGAGTCCAAATTTCCTGTCGGCTCGTCCGCCAGGATGATTCTCGGATCGTTGATCAGCGCCCGTCCGATGGCCACGCGCTGCATCTCGCCGCCGGAGAGCTGCCCCGGCAGGTGGTCGCCCCGGTCTGCCAGGCCCACCATCTGCAGGACTTCGTCGATCCTGCATTTATTGCAGTCCTTATGGCTGAAGAGCAGCGGCAGCTCGATGTTCTCGCGCGCCGTGAGCGTGGGCATGAGGTAGAACTGCTGGAAGACGAAGCCGATGTTGTCGCGGCGCACCTTGACCAGCTCGCGTTCCTTTAGGCCGCAGGTCTCGATACCATTCAGCCGCAGGCTGCCGCTGGTGGGCGTGTCCAGGCAGCCCAGTACATTCAGCAGGGCGGTCTTGCCGGAGCCGGAGGGGCCGATGATGGAGACGAACTCACCTTCATCGACACCGAAATCCACGTTCCTGAGAGCTTGAATCTCTTCCCTGCCCCGGCGATAGGTTTTGACCAGATTCTTAGCTTCGATTATGCCGCTCATTCAAATCCACCTCGTATGGCTTCCATAGGCGAAAGCCGGGACGATATGAAGGCCGGATACAGCCCGCAGATGAGCCCCAGCGCCACTGAGAATACCAGTGCGAAGCCGATCAATTCCGGGCTTAAGGACACCATCGTGCCCCGCGGCGCGTAAGGAGCATCCCTTTCACGAAGCTCTCGATGAGGCTCGATCCCACGATGGCCGCAGCAGTTCCGATCAGGCCCCCCGCCAGGGTTATGAATACAGTCTCCGCCAGGACCATCTTGCCGATGTCCAGGCCCGATGCTCCGATCGCCTTCATCATGCCGAACTCGCGCGTCCTTTCGTTTACCGACATGAGCAGCGTGTTG